>NZ_JBWJVP010000241.1:0-14899 GCF_056339915.1 Blautia sp. ZXY-1-B12
AGTACTGATGGAAGTTCTGATTCCTCTGGAGATGGCGAAGATTATCGACGTAGGTATTGCAAACGGAGATATGAGCTATATCATCCAGCGTGGAGTCATCCTTGTTGCAATGGCAATGCTTTCCCTGTTCTTCGGCGTACAGGCCGGAAATATGGCGGCAGTTGCAGCAGCAGGATATGCGAAGAATTTACGACACGATATTTTTTATAAGGTGCAGGATTTTTCCTTTAAAAATATCGACCACTTTTCAACATCAGGTCTGGTCACACGACTGACCACTGATATCACAAATGTACAGCAGGCATACATGATGAGTATCCGCCTTCTTGCCAGGGCACCGTTTATGATCATCCTGTCATGGATTATGACACTGACGATCAACAAACCGATCGCAGTGCTTTTCCTGATAGTTGTTCCTGTCCTTGGCGGTACACTGATCTTTATTGCGAAAAAGGCACATCCGCATTTCATCAAGGTCTTTGATGAATATGACAACCTGAACAATTCCGTTCAGGAGAATGTAAATGCCTCACGTGTAGTTAAGGCTTTCGTAAGAGAGGACTATGAGATTGAGAAATTCCATGGAATTTCCAGATATGTTTATAATCTGTTTACTAAAGCAGAGAAAATCGTTGCATGGAACTCACCGGTTATGATGTTTGTCATGTATACTGTAATCATTATCATTGTTGCAATTGGCGGAAGAGGTATTGTTCTCGGTGGCATGGAAACCGGTGAGCTGACAAGTATCATTGTCTACGCACTTCAGATTCTCATGTCCCTGAACATGGTAACTTTCGTGTTTGTTATGATCATGATAGCAGAAGCATCCACAGACCGTATTGTAGAGGTTCTGGATGAAGTTCCTGAGATGCAGGATAAAGCTGATGCAGTAAAGAATGTGGCAGATGGTTCCATTGACTTTAATCATGTAGATTTCAGCTATGCAGGAGAGGGAGGAAATCTTTCCCTGAAGGATGTAAATCTTCATATTAAATCCGGTCAGACAGTAGGTATCATCGGCGGAACCGGAAGTGCAAAGTCTACCCTGGTGCAGCTGATCCCCAGACTCTATGATGTCACAAAGGGTAATGTCCAGGTGGGAGGCGTGGATGTACGCAACTACAATCTGGAAGTACTTCGTGACCAGGTTTCCATGGTACTTCAAAAAAATGTGCTGTTCTCAGGAAGCATCTATGACAATATTCGCTGGGGTGATGAACATGCCAGTGAGGAAGAAGTTCGGAGGGTTTGTAAGCTGGCCCAGGCAGATGGATTCGTCAGTGAGTTCCCGGATGGCTACGATACAATGATCGTTCAGGGCGGTAACAACGTATCCGGCGGTCAGAAGCAGCGTCTGTGTATTGCAAGGGCTCTTCTCAAGAAACCGAAGATCCTGATCCTGGATGACTCTACCAGTGCAGTAGATACAAGAACAGATGCCCTGATACGTAAGGCTTTCCGCGAGGAGATCCCGAACACAACAAAGATTATTATCGCACAGCGAGTTTCTTCTATTGAAGATGCAGATCAGATCATCGTACTGGATGACGGTAAGATCGCAGGTGTGGGTACTTCAGAAGAACTGCTGAAGACAAATGATATTTACAGAGAAGTATATGAATCACAGGTCAAAGGAGGCGGAGACGATGAATAAGAAGAAAAAATTAGATCAGAACACCATCCAAACTGCCAAAAGACTTCTGAAATATATGACAGGAACCCATAAGATACAGTTTATCATCGTATTTATCTGCATCTTTATCAGTTCCGCAGCAAGTATTGCAGTATCCCTGTCCCTGAAATTTCTGCTGGATGACTTTATCATCCCGCTGATCGGACAGACAGATCCGAACTTTGCAGAACTCTATAAGGCACTTGCAGTCCTTGGCTGTATTTTTGCACTTGGTGTGATTGCCACATTTATTTATACCCGAATGATGGTTTATATCGGTCAGGGTGTGCTTAAAAGTGTCCGTGATGATATGTTCGAGCATATGCAGACTCTTCCAATCCGCTATTTCGACCAGAATACAAACGGATCTGTCATGAGCCTCTATACCAACGATACAGATACCCTGCGTCAGATGATCAGTCAGGCGATCCCACAGGCACTGATGGCACTGTTTACGATCGTGGTTACCTTTATTTCCATGTTACTGTTAAGTCCGCTGCTTACAATTCTGGCAGTTGTGATTATTTTTATTATGCTGAAGGTTACCAGTAAGATTGGTTCCAACAGTGGCAAATATTTCATCCGTCAGCAGGTATCTCTGGCAGATGTGACCGGTTTCGTGGAAGAACGAATGAATGGTCAGCGTGTGGTAAAAGTTTTCAACCACGAAGATAAATCAAAAGAAGAATTCGACAAACTCAACGAAGCACTCTTCGAGAGTTCTGCAAACGCTAATAAATACGGAAACATGATGGGACCTGTGATCGGTAACATCGGTAACCTGCAGTTCGTACTGACAGCAGTACTTGGGGGACTTCTTTCTGTAACAGGTGTGGGCGGCATCACCCTCGGTGTTATGGCTTCCTATTTACAGTTCACCAAGAGCTTTACCCAGCCATTCATGCAGGTGGCACAGCAGTTCAACGCCATCGTTATGGCACTTGCAGGTGCAGAACGTATCTTCAGGCTCATTGACGAGAAGCCGGAAGAGGATGAAGGTTACGTAGAACTTGTTAATGCAAGAAAGGATGCCAACGGCAATATCACAGAATGCAAAGAGAGAACAGGCATGTGGGCATGGAAACATCCACATTCTGCAGATGGTTCCGTTACTTATACAGAACTGACAGGAGATGTCCGATTCGAAGATGTTACATTCGGATATAACCCGGACAAAGTTATTCTGAAAGACATCAGCCTCTTCGCCAAGCCGGGACAGAAACTTGCTTTCGTAGGTTCCACAGGTGCAGGAAAGACAACGATCACAAATCTGATCAACCGTTTCTATGATATTCAGGAAGGTAAAATCCGTTACGATGGAATCAACATTACCAAGATTAAGAAGGATGACCTGAGACGTTCTCTGGGAATCGTACTTCAGGATACTCACCTGTTTACAGGAACTATTAAAGAAAACATCCGCTACGGTAAACTGGATGCTACAGATGAGGAAGTATACGAGGCAGCAAGACTGGCTCATGCAGACCAGTTTATCAAAATGCTTCCAAAAGGATATGATACCATGTTAAGCGGAGACGGTGAGGAACTGTCCCAGGGACAGCGCCAGCTTCTCTCCATTGCAAGAGCAGCAGTAGCCAATCCGCCTGTACTGATCCTGGATGAAGCAACCTCAAGTATTGATACCCGTACAGAGAGTATTGTACAAAAAGGTATGGATAACCTGATGAAAGGCCGTACTGTATTTGTGATCGCCCATCGACTTTCAACCATCAGAAACAGCGATGCCATCATCGTACTGGATCATGGAAAGATCATTGAAAGAGGCGACCATGAAGACCTCATTAAGTTAAAAGGAACTTATTATCAGCTTTATACTGGTAAGCTGGAATTGTCATAAGGAACTATCAGAAAGACTGCAATTATTTCAGAACATGAATAATTGTGGTCTTTCTTTGCGGGCGTTGCGTTTTCTGCGTTATAATGCTATGATCGTACAGGTATGTGGATCACAGATGATGAAGTTCCGGTTTACGGATAAAAAAGAAAAATTATGCAGCAGCAAGGGAGAGATATACGATGGTAAAGATAGATCTGATCACTGGTTTTCTTGGTTCAGGGAAGACGACGTTTATCAGGAAGTATGCGCAGTATCTGATGGATGCTGGTAATAATATTGGAATTCTGGAGAATGATTACGGGGCTGTGAATGTGGATATGATGTTGCTTCAGGATCTGATGGGAGAGAACTGTGAGCTGGAGATGATCTCAGGAGGGTGTGATAAGGACTGCCACAGGAGGAGATTTAAGACGAAACTGATTGCTATGGGTATGTGCGGTTATGACCGTGTGATCGTGGAGCCGTCTGGGATTTTTGATGTGGATGAGTTCTTTGATATTCTTCATGAGGAGCCGTTAAATCGTTGGTATCAGATTGGGAATGTGATTGCAATTGTGGATTCTAAGCTGGAGCGTGATCTGTCAGAGGAGGCGGATTTCATTCTGGCTTCTGAGGTGGCAGATGCCGGATGCATTGTGATGAGCAAGAGCCAGGACGCATCACCCGAGGAAATCCAGGGTACGATTGAGCATGTGAATCAGGCGTTGGAGAAGGTTCATTGCAGCAGGAGATTTCATTGTGAAATGAATGGTGTGGATACTGCTAATGTTATCCACAAGAATTGGGATGAGATGTCGAAAGAGGACTTTGACCGGATTGCATCCTGTGGATATGTGATGGCAAGCTACAGGAAACCGGAGTTTGAGGCAGAGGGTGCCTTTACTTCTCTGTACTTTATGAATGTGAAGATGACTGAGAAGGAGCTGTGGGAAGCAGCTGAGAAGATTCTGTCTGATCCTGAATGTGGGCGTGTGTTCCGAATGAAGGGATTTATGAGAGTAGACAGTGACAGCGAAGACGGTTCTGGACTATCTGCATGGGCAGAGTGCGATAGACGGCAGTGGATTGAATTAAATGCTACGAAGAATGAAATTACAATCCGACCGCTTCATGTAGGACAGGAGGTCCTGATCGTGATTGGAGAAGAACTGCATGAGGAGAAAATTAAATCCTATCTGAAAATCTGAGATTTGAACGCAGGTCGCGAAGCGGATTGCGAATGTCTGCTTTACTTTATAAAAAAGGGCACTTGAAAAATCAGGTGCCCCATTGTATAATCTACTTAGAAGATGACCGGAAGCGTGTTCCGGTTGCCCTCGGTATAATTAATGAGTAAAGAAATTAAGCATCCAACTTTGGGCGGTGGGATGCTTATTTCTTTTTATGTTGATCTATGTAAGTCAATGCCGTAAAAATTACTAACAATAAAGTAAGGACTTCCATTGTGTTCATCGGGCATCACCCTCCTTTCGTGAAACTGGAGGGCAGGGGTCGAAACTTTGCATCCGGGTCTGTTCAATTATACTTGTTCAGTATAACGTGAAAAATAGAAGATATCAAGTACTTTACGTTCTATATTATTAAAAACAAAACAGGGTATGAAGTTCATCGTAATCTGATGAAACTTCATACCCTGTTCATTTATTTTTATGGAGTTTTGTAACCGTAAGGATTATTTGGTAAACAGATCAACCAGATCCTGGCCGTCTTCGTAGCCCTGGCTCTTCAGCTCATTTACGAACCATTCGTCTACGCCGTCTACAGCTTCTTTAAAGGAATCGATATCCATATCTGCTTTCTCTGTGAAGGTTACGCCGTTTTTGGATTCCCAGCGTTCTTTGATCTCATTGTCGCTGGAACGGTTGATGTAACGTTCATACTCAACTGCCTTCTGGCCACATTCGTCAACAACTGCCTGCTGTTCTGGTGTGAGGCCGTCATAGATATCCTGATTGATGCAGAAGAACAGACAGTCATAAATTGCATCCCACATGGAGCAGTAAGGCTGAACCTCCTGAACGCTTGCTGCGTCGATAGCAGGAAGTGGATTTTCCTCACCTTCAACCGTGTTCTGCTGAAGTGCTGTGTAAGTCTCTGACCAGTTCATGTTGGTGGCATCAGCACCCCATCTCTTGTAGCATTCCATCAGAAGGTTGGAACCTGCTACACGAACCTTCAGGTTCTTCATATCATCTACAGATTTGATTTCATGTTTGCTATTTGTGATCTCGCGGAAACCGTTTTCTGCGATACCCATGCAGTGGAGTCCGTATTCGCCAAGGATTTCTTTCAGTTTTTCACCAGCTTCGCCATCGAATTTCGCATCTGCATCGTCGTAAGAATCATAGACGAATGGAAGAGAAACAACGTTGAAACGTGGATCAAATGCAGAGTAGATCAGGTTGGAGTGCATGGAAATCTGAACCGGGTCACCATTCATCAGAGCCTGAATACCTTCGGACTGGTTGCCGTTTGTAAGCTGGTCAGCTGCATAAATATTGACTTTAACCTTTCCGCCTGTAGCTTTTTCCATCAGTTCACCGAACTTACGTCCGCCGTCAGCCCAGGTACTTGTCTCAGTAGTGGAGCAAGCGAAGTTCCAGGTTGTTTCCGGCCAGTCCAGATCACTGTAATCTTCCACTGTATTGAAGGAATCCTTTGTGAAAAGGTCAACCAGATCCTGGGCATCGTCATAGCCCTGGCTCTTCAGTTCGTTTACAAACCAGTCATCGATACCGTCAACTGCTTTTTTGAAGGAGTCGATGTCCATGTCTTCTTTCTCTGTGATTGTTACACCGTTCTGGCTTGCCCAGCGTTCTTTGATCTCGTCATCTCCGGAACGGTTGATGTAACGCTCATATTCAACTGCTTTCTGTCCTGCCTCGTCAACAACTTCCTGCTGTTGTGGTGTGAGACTGTTGTAGATGTTTTCGTTGATACAGAAGAACAGGCAGTCATAAATTGCATCCCACATAGAGCAGTAAGGCTGAACCTCCTGAACACTTGCAGCGTCGATAGCAGGAAGCGGATTCTCCTGACCTTCTACTGTGTTCTGCTGAAGTGCTGTGTAAGTTTCTGACCAGTTCATGTTTGTGGCATCAGCGCCCCATCTCTTGTAGCATTCCATCAGAAGGTTGGAGCCTGCTACACGAACCTTCAGGTTCTTCATATCGTCTACAGATTTAATCTCATGTTTGCTGTTTGTGATTTCGCGGAAACCGTTCTCTGCAATACCCATGCAGTGGAGTCCGTACTCACTGAGGAGTTCTTTCAGCTTTGCGCCTGCTTCGCCATCGAATTTCGCATCTGCATCCTCATAGGAATCATAGACAAACGGAAGAGAAACAACGTTGAAACGTGGGTCAAATGCAGAGTAGATCAGGTTGGAGTGCATGGAGATCTGAACCGGGTCCCCATTCATCAGAGCCTGGATACCTTCGGACTGGTTACCGTTTGTAAGCTGGTCAGCAGCGTAAATGTTGACTTTGACTTTGCCGCCTGTAGCTTTTTCCATCAGTTCACCGAACTTACGTCCGCCATCAGCCCAGGTACTTGTCTCAGTAGTGGAGCATGCGAAGTTCCAGGTCATTTCCGGCCAGTCAAGGTCGCTGTAATCTGCAATTGTGTCAAAGGAGTTATTGCCGTCTCCTGCGTCCTTGGAAGCTGTGTCAGAGGAAGCGGAGGACTGATCACCTGTGTAGGAGCCTTCTTTTGCAAGAGCTTTCGGAAGGAAAGTGGAGGTGATCGGGATGTATGTAACGATCAGAAGAACTGCAACGCAGGCTGCGATCATTGGCACAACTGCCCTTGAGATCTCCTGCAGAGTAACTTCCAGACCTTTTTTGATCTTGATGCTGATTGCTACGAAAAGGTTTACACCTACAGGAGGAGTTACCTGTCCGATTGCAAGGTTTACAGTTGCCATAACACCGAATGCTACTATATCGTATCCAAGAGCCTTACATACAGGAAGCATGATCGGGATGAAGATGTACATAGCGGAGTTTGCATCGATGAAGCATCCTGCGATCAGGAAGATGATATTTACGATCAGCAGGAAGGTAAACTGATTGTGTGCGATGCTTCCAAGTAAATTGGAGGCTGCATCTGCAATACCGAATTTGGTACATACAAAGGAGAACAGAGAGGCACTTGCTACGATGAGCATAATACCGCCGGTTGTCTTTGCTGAGTCTACCAGAATGTCAAACATATCGCGGATGGAAACTTCGCGGTAGATGACCATACCTACGAAGAGACCGTATACAACGGATACGGCTGCTGCTTCTGTTGGTGTGAAGATACCGCCGTAGATACCGCCCAGAATGATGACCGGCATCAGGAATCCCCAGAAAGCATCTTTAAAAGCGTCCCAGCGTTCTTTGCCTGAGGCTTTTTCTCTGGATGGTTTGATGTTGTGTTTCTTTGCTTCCAGCATTACTACGATTACCAGTGCCACGCCCATAAGAAGACCTGGTACGATACCTGCCATGAACATATCTGCGATGGATGTGCCTGTGATGGAGGCATATACAACGAAGGCGATACTTGGCGGGATGACAATGGCGATGGAGCTTGAGGTTGCCATCAGTGCTGTGGAGAATGGTGCGGAGAAACCGCCCTGTTCTACCATTGCAGGGATCAGTACGGCGCCAAGAGCTGCAACAGTTGCAGGGCCGGAACCGGAGATGGCGCCGAAGAAGCAGGCTACGATAACACATACGATGGCGATACCGCCTTTTTTGTGTCCTACACAGGTATCAACGAATTTGATCAGTCGCTTGGAGATACCGGCTTTTGCCATGATGTTTCCTGACAGTACGAAGAATGGGATTGCCAGGAGCAGGAATTTACTGATTCCTGAGTACATATTTGTTGCTACGATCGTCAGAGATGTACCGGAGTAGAGGATTGCGCATACGGAGGAAAGTCCGAGGCAGATTCCGATGGGTACACCCAGGATCAGGAATATGAAGAAGGAGATAAATAAGATTGCACTGATCATTTATTTGGCCTCCTTTTTGTCTGTTGTGATTGTGTTCATGTTACTTTTTGTGCTGTTGTCGGTATTTTTGGCACTGTCGGTTTTGCAGCAGAAGTCCAGACAGAATTCAATGAAGTGAAGGATCATGCATCCTGCACCGATGGGTACGAAGGACCAGAAGATCCATTCAGGCCAGTTTAATACGAAGGTTCTTTTTCCATTCTGAAGCTGAGTGATTACCTTGTCCATTCCGTATTTGAAAAGGATGACGCTGAAGATGATGCTCAGGACTGTGATCAGGATCACGGATGGTTTTTTCAGTTTCTTTGGAAGGCGGTCTGTGACCAGTGTCAGGCTGACCAGTTCTCCTTCGCGGCAGGCCAGTGCGGCTGCCAGCAGGGTGATGAGTACGAATACCGCTACTACAAGTTCTTCTGTGAAGGACCAGGAACGGTGGATGACTTTACGGGAAAATACGTTTCCCACAGTCAGCACCAGGATCAGCAGTGTGGAGATCACAAGGACGATCTTTTCTACTGCAGCCAGTGCGTTCATGATTTTTTTGTAGATTTTCATGCTCTCTACTCCTCTCAAAAAATTTGCTGCTGTTTTTCGGAATTTGGAGCAGATTCAAGGCAGATGGAATGTAATGGTTATAATATGTAATTAGTTACATTTTTCATCTGTGGTGAATTCTGTTGTCTGCGAAAAACAGAAGTAGTGTTTCGGTTTCAGATCGACAGCCTGGAAAAGAAAGTATGTCTCGTGTGTCAGGGCTTTTTTATGTTATAGGAATATTATGGAGTAATTTCCTATAACATAAAAAAAGTCCGCCCCACGCAGGGACGGACATATGATATTCCGTAACCACCCTGTTTCACCTTTGAAACAAGTACGATTCTGCAACGTACCGATATACGCGGCTCCTGTAACGGGGGGCGGCCGGGGAAGCTTACTGTGAATACGGCAATATCTGTGATGGCTGTATTCAAGGGTTCGGCTTTCCTTCTCGGGGATGATATTCGAAACAGGTCTGTCACTGCATTTCACCGGACTGCAGTTCTCTGAGGACAGGGGGACTGTTTTTACTGGTTCCCTTCGTTGAATTTATGCGTTATAGGTTTAGCTGTTTAAAAAGCTAAAGCAATTTTAACGCTGTTTGTTTTGAAAGTCAAGAGGTTTTTGTAAGTAATTGGGGGAAGTTTGTTGGTGTGGGGCGTACACAGCGCAAGAGGGGACGCGCGAAGCAGCATCTCTCTGCAGGTTCAGTTCCGGGGGATAAGTAACTCTAAGGTGGGGGAAATCCGCTAAAAGCATGAAGAAAAATGCAAAACTCGCTCCGTCGCAGACTCCGCTCAGACAGGTTGCTATTTTTCTTCATAACGCGGATTTCCCCCACCTAAGAGTTACTTAGCCCCCTCCAAATTCACCTGCGGAGAGATGCTGCTTCGCGCTGATTATTGGATGTGCTAGAAGAATGAGTTTGTTGGAAGAAATTGGGTGGAGCCAATTTCTTCTTGGGGTGGTTGCGGAAGGGTAGGGGATGATATATACTTATGACATGAGTACATACAGTGATTATAAAATTAGGAAGGGGAGGTCATAATTTAGATGGTGTTGTTTCATGGAAGTAGAGAAATCGTTAGATTTCCTGAGGTGAGAAGAGCGGTTTTTAATAAAGATTTTTATTTCGGTTTTTATTGTACTGTTTATAAGGAACAGGCAGAACGGTGGGCGACCAGATATGGGAAAAAGGGATATGTGAATAGTTATGATTATATTCCGAATCCTGCATTGAAGTATTTGAAGTTTGAAAAAATGACGGATGAATGGCTTGATTTTATTGCAGCATGCAGAACGGGAAAATCGCATACTTATGATATTGTAGAGGGACCTATGGTTGAAGATACAATCTTCAATTATGTACAGGCTTTTGTGGATGGGAAAATAACAAGGGCTGCATTCTGGGAGCTTGCAAAGTTTAATCATCCAACGCATCAGATTAGTTGTCATACAATTTCTGCATTAGATACATTAACATTTATGGGAAGTGAGGAAGTTTATGGGAACAAGAAATAACAGCAATTTATTTTATACGTGTAGTTTGATTGAATATGTAGGGCGTATTCGGAAACAGAAACGTTGTATGGTTCTGGATTTGATGGGGAGAGAAACACTGGAGCGGATTTATGACTATGCGGATGTTTTTCATTGTGAACCAATTGAGAAGGTTGCATCAGAATTTGTAGAAGAATGTCAGATTTCAGAGGGTGAGTTTGATAATGTTGGAGAGTGCAGGTATCGTGTTCCGGATTATTGGACGATCGGTGAAGTTTATGAACGGGTGATTGAAGATTGTTATCAGGATCAGGAGATTATGAAAGGGGTATGGGAAGTATATCATTCCTGGATAGATGAAAGTATATCGGACTATAATACGGATTTTTATTATCAGTCACGTGATTATATTGCAGAATGTTATAAAGCTGGAGAGATACTGGAATAAATGATGGTATAAACAAGTAAGTTTTCTGTTTTAACTGTAAAAAACAATAAGCAGAGAACTTACTTGTTTTGTTTATATGTTATTTTGCTTAAATACACTTTCAAAATACAAAGCATCGTCAAGGGTAGTTTTCCACGGATATTTTTTGAGGTCGGTTTTCCATCCCTTGTCTGTGCGGATGACAGTTACTCCTTCACTTTCGAGAAGGATTTTTTGCTGGTCGTAGGTTTCGAAAGAGGTGGCGCCGCTTAGAATGCCGGAGGCGTTCAGGATTCGGTGGGCGGGGATGTTTGGGCCGAGTTTGCCGGTGCGGAGGGCGTAGCCTACCTGACGGGAGTTTTTGGGTTTCTGGCAGAGGAGGGCAATCTGACCGTAGGTGACGACGGTGCCGTAAGGGATGTTTTGGCAGACGATGGAGGCGCGTTTGTAGAAGTCCATGAATATAAAAATCCTTTCGTTTGAAGTGAGTTTTTGCTTGTAAAATTAGATGAAAATATAAGAAGAATATATCATGGATTTTAAGAAAACACAAAATGATTTTTTGTCTTAATGTTTGACGAAAATTGCGCAGAAAAAATGTTGCTGATAATTATCTTTATGAGTATAATATAATAGAAATTTGAAATTTCAAAAATTAGTGAATCTTTTTCATAAAGAGAGAACTAAAAAGCTGGTGAGTCTCCACCATAAAGGGAGAACTTAAAAAAGCGGTGAGTCTCCACCACAAAGGGAGAACCTAAAAAAGCTGGTGAGTCTCCACCATAAAGAGAGAATCTGAAAAGTCAGAGGGCGAGGAATCGCCCTCTCTTTGTTGAAGAGAAGAAAGAAGATGATGTAATGTTTTCTGATTATGGATCAGCTATGAATACATTATTTCACGGAGTGCTGATGCTTGCAACTTGCGCGGGATGTTACCTGCTGTGGTGGGGTGTGGCTTTTTATCCGGAGAGGCATGCTCCGTTGTGGTTGTCGGGGATTTTGCTGGTTGCGACGGCGGTTTGTGGGATTATGGCGGTGAACTGGATGTCGCAGGGGATTTTTCAGACGGAAGGGATTCGGAAGGGAGTTTCTGGTGGATGGATTATGGCTGGCGGTGTAATCTGTTACGTTGTTTTGCTGGTGATCAGTAATCTTGTTTTTCATCGTATGGTCACAACGGAACTGTTTTTGATTGTTGGATGGGCTGTGTTGAATCTGGTTACGGTTAATACGCTGTATGCCAGCGGGCTATTTTCTGCCGGAATTTCTGTGGTGTTTTGTGTTTTGACGTTGGCAGTGGTTGTTGGAAGTTTGTATTGTTATATGATTTACTATAATCTGGAAAAATGGAAAGGTTATATAGATGGTTTTCTGCCGTTAGTGATGGTGGGAATTGCGATGTTGGTTATGGCTGGAGTTATGTTTTATAAAAAATAAAAATGGAATAACTCAATCACAATTTGTCGAAAATTGCGATGAAAAAATGTTGATGGTAATGATTTTTATGAGTATAATATAAATGAAAGAATAAAGAAATTTGAACTTTTAAAAGCTGGTGAGTCTCCACCACAAAGAGAGAACTAAAAAAAGCGGTGAGTCTCCACCATAAAGGGAGAACCTAAAAAAGCTGGTGAGTTTCCACCATAAAGGGAGAACCTGAAAAGTCAGAGGGCGAGAAATCACCCTCTCTTTATTATTATATGGACTTATTCCGCAAATCCTTGCTGTTCCATTTCATGTTCTATTTTACCTTCATTTTCCTGACTTGCTGATACGAACAGGTGACGGAATACGAATCTGCAGAATGGTCCGACAACCAGGATCTGCAGTGGGTAGGCTATGATGAAGTTCAGGCAGATGGTCTGGAGCCAGATGAAGATGAGATTTGAAGTGATTCCTGAAGATTCGATGGTTCCAAGCAGGCTCATCAGCGGTACCATTGTGCAGACGGTGAAGGTCTGGATGCAGAGGATGATGAAGATCGGGCGGTCAGTTGGTTTGGCTACGCGGAACGCGAAATATTTGGATGTTTTGCTGGCGATGAAGAATGCGCAGAGGAATCCGATGAACCATTCCAGCGGAAAAGAATGCAGTGCGTGACTGAATGTAGCCGCCTGAAGTCCACCGGTGTGGATAGCGACGTTATAAACGCCCATGATAAAGATTATACAGCCGGATGTGATAAGGGTGAAAATAAATTCCTGAAATTTTGTTTTTGGCATAGTTAAGCCCTCCTCATAAAATAATAAAAAACTCCATATAAACGCAAAAATGCCGCCTACCCGTCTGACAATGGATAAGCGACATTTTTTGTCGTATTTATTCTATCAGTTATTGGGATTCTATGTCATGGGAATTTTGCACAAAATATAATCGTGAAATAATAGCTTTAGAGTCTTTTTGACAAAGGGATAGGAACGTTTATTCATGGATGAGGATAAAATAAAGTATAAATAGAAGTTACAAATTCACTTGACAACCGAATAATTTTTTGCGTATATTGTAAAAAAATGAGATATTAAGTGACTGAGAAGTCTGATTATGGTTACTGGTTATTGCGTTCTCAGTAACGGATTATGAAAAGCAGTCTGACATAACGAGCGACAAAAAGTCACAAGGATCAGCAGAAAGGGGCAAAAACTATGGATTTAAAGAACTACTCAACAGGGGTACAGCACATTGGAATTCCGACAAATGACATTGGTAAAACAGTAGAATTTTATCACAAATTAGGTTTTGAAACAGCATTTGAGACAGTAAATGAGGAAGCAAACGAGAAGGTTGTTTTCCTGAAACTGGGAACTCTGGTAGTGGAGACTTATGAGAACCATGCAGCGAAAATGGAGCATGGCGCGATCGATCATGTTGCACTTGACGTAAAAGATATTGAAGAGATTTTCCAGTATATCAATGAAGCTGGTTTAAATTCTACACAAGATACCATTCATTTCCTGCCATTCTGGGAAAATGGAGTGAAGTTCTTTACAATTGAAGGACCAAATAAGGAGAAGGTGGAATTTAGTCAGTATCTGTAAATAAAAAGGAAATAATCATTAAGGGTCGATACATTGACGGAAACAGTGTATCGGCTTTTTGAGTAATGTTGGATTAATAAGTGGGGGTGGTGCGAATGCGTAAAAAATATCATGAGCTGTCTTTGGCGAAAAAATTTTCTCTTACAAGTATTGGCTTCTTTTTTCTCACAATCCTTGTATTAACTGTATTGATTCAGTTTTTATACGAAAAATCAGTATTAAATATCACCAGCGAAAGCTATAAGGAAAAGTTTGAGATAGTGTCTGATAACAGTCAGAGTATATTAGAGAATTCGGGAAAGATAGCTAAGGTAATATTAACAGATGAAGCAATACAAAACTGGTTTTTACAGGATTCTGAGGAATCAGCAGATCAGTTAAAATATAAAATACAGGTAGAGAAACGTCTGGATTATTTGGATGCATTGTATCCAGATAAACAGTATAGCAGTATTTCTGTTTTTGACTCATATGGACATATGGTAAATTCTAACAGTATTCGATCTGAGGCATCAAAATACGAACAGTTTTTTAACATAATAAAAGAGAATTATAACGTAAAATGGTTGGATTTATATGAAGTATCCCTGGGAGATTATGAGAAAAATGGAATTGGTTATATCAGATATTATAGAGATTACGATTCGGGACTTATTAAAGGATATGTTCTTATAGAATATCAGTCGCCACTTCTGATAAATAATTTTGCACATATCAGATATGGGGAGACAGGCAGTTATCTGATTGCTGATACAGATGGAAACAAAAAAATAGAAAATGATCAGGATGTATCAGGAAATATTTCGGAAGAAGAGTATTTTCAATGGGCTGAAGATAATAAAAAAGGAGGAAAAGTATTCAG
>NZ_JBWJVP010000242.1:0-8217 GCF_056339915.1 Blautia sp. ZXY-1-B12
TATAGAATTGTTATAGTTTGGTTACTGTTCACACACCACTATCCCGCGAGGTGTTTTGGCATGAATATGCCAAAATCCCGAGACATACAAGCCAAAATTACATTGCCGCAGGCAATCTGGAATGAATTTTGGCTACGTTACTGAGAACGGAGTGAACAATAACGATGTGGGTTTACAAATCCATCAAAATGTGCTATATTTTCCCTATAATAGGAAATAACTATTTCCTATAGCTAACAGCCTTCCACGATCACAGAGTGGAGTGCTGTCACGAAATAACACAAACTCATTGAAGAAGAGAGTAGATCCGCAGACCGTATTACAGAGAAATCCCCATGGATCATATATCACAGATTCAAAGGCTGAGAGGGATATGCAAGGAGCAGGTTGAAGATGGCTTCCGAGAGGCACTGCTGAGAGCCAACAGCTTTAGGCAGCGACAGGCACGCCTGTTACAGCGTAGAGGTATCACAATGTACCTCCCAAGGTTTCCCCGCGCGAGCCCGGAAACGAACAGAAGTGGTAACACGGGTAATACTCGTCTTCTCAGATAATCTGAGGAGACGTTTTTTATGTTATAGGAAATTACTCTGTAATGTTCCTATAACATAAAAAAGCCCTCCGGGCAGGATCACACTGCGACAGAGAGGAATTATTTCCCCCAACACCAGTTCCTTCCTACCATGAAGAATTTATGTTTTTCTTCCATAAATAAGGAGCAGTTGTTACCATTTCAAAAATCAGCCTGGGAAATTATTTCTCTTTCTATGCATTTGCAGGGATCGTGTAAATCTTAGTGCCTGGAAATCTGCGTTATGAACAAAAATCTCACTGTCTGAGCGAATCGAGTTTGAGATTTTTGCGAATGCTTTTAGCAGATTTTCAGACACTTAGAGTTACTAGAGCGTGTCTGAAAAATCATTCCCGCAATCTGCACGCCCCACTTTGCAGGATATTTCACCCGAATTCAGTTGCCGTAGCCCGCTACGGCGCCCTCATCCGGGCAAAATATCCCACAAATTGTGACGCACATCTTGCAGAAAGCATTTTTCAGACACACTCTAGTACATCGTTTTCGAAATAACTATACCACTCACTTGTCTGCGAATCCGATTGCACAGGTCTAAAAGCCTCAGCGTAGCCCGCTACGCCTGCGTTTTTATACCAGCACACTCGAATCCGCATCCTACGCGATTGGTATAGTTATTTACGAAACGCTGTACTAGATCCCGAAACCGCATAGAAAGAGAAATAATTTCCCGGGCGTCCACATTAAAAAAGGAGACAACAAACCCATGGAAAAACAGAAATACTACATCACCACCGCCATCGCCTACACATCCGGCAAACCCCATATCGGCAACACCTATGAAGTAGTTTTAGCCGACGCCATCGCCCGCTACAAACGCCAGCAGGGCTACGACGTATTCTTCCAGACAGGAACCGACGAACACGGCCAGAAAATCGAATTAAAAGCCGAAGAAGCCGGAATCACCCCAAAAGAATTCGTAGACAACGTATCCGGTGAGATCAAAAGAATCTGGGATCTGATGAACACATCCTACGACAAATTCATCCGTACCACAGATGAAGACCACGAAAAACAGGTCAAAAAAATCTTCAAAAAAATGTACGCAAAAGGCGACATCTACAAAGGACACTATGAAGGAATGTATTGTACACCATGCGAATCTTTCTTTACAGAATCCCAGCTTGTAGACGGCAAATGTCCGGACTGCGGACGCCCATGTGTACCTGCAAAAGAAGAAGCATACTTCTTCAAAATGAGCAAATATGCTGACAAACTTATCGACTACATCAATACACATCCGGATTTCATCCAGCCGGAATCCCGTAAAAACGAGATGATGAACAACTTCCTTCTCCCGGGACTTCAGGATCTCTGTGTATCCAGAACTTCCTTCAAATGGGGAATCCCGGTAGACTTTGATCCGAAACACGTAGTATATGTATGGCTTGATGCCCTTACAAACTACATCACAGGAATCGGCTACGACTGCGATGGCGAAAGCACAGAACAGTTCAATAAACTCTGGCCTGCAGACCTGCATCTGATCGGTAAAGACATCATCCGTTTCCATACAATTTACTGGCCGATTTTCCTGATGTCACTGGATCTGCCGCTTCCGAAACAGGTATTTGGACATCCATGGCTTCTTCAGGGCGATGGTAAGATGAGTAAATCCAAAGGAAATGTAATCTATGCAGATGAACTGGTAGACTTCTTCGGTGTAGATGCAGTTCGCTACTTCGTACTTCACGAAATGCCATTTGAGAATGATGGTGTGATCACATGGGAACTGATGGTAGAGCGTCTCAATTCTGAACTTGCTAACACCCTCGGAAATCTTGTAAACCGTACCATCTCCATGTCAAACAAATACTTCGGCGGTGTGGTAGAAAACAAAGGCGTCACAGAACCTGTAGATGATGATCTGAAGAACTTCATTCTCTCCGTGCCTGCCAAAGTAAACGAAAAAATGGATAAACTCCGTGTTGCAGATGCAATGACGGAAGTATTCACAATCTTCAAACGCTGCAACAAATACATCGACGAAACAATGCCATGGGCTCTTGCTAAGGATGAAGAGAAAAAAGACCGCCTTGCAACAGTTCTCTACAATCTGGTTGAGGGAATCTGCATTGGTGCGGTTCTGCTGAAATCCTTTATGCCGGAAACAACAGAGAGAATCCTTGCCCAGTTAAATGCACAGGACAGAGAACTGGAAGACCTTAAGACCTTTGGCCTCTATCCGTCAGGAAATAAAGTAACTGAAAAACCGGAGATCCTTTTCGCCCGCCTTGACCTGAAAGAGGTACTTGCAAAGGTGGCAGAGCTTCATCCGCCGAAAGCAGAAGAACCTGCAAAAGAAGAAAAAGAAGACGTAATTGATATCGAAGCAAAACCTGAGATCACATTTGAAGATTTCGGCAAGCTTCAGTTCCAGGTTGGTAAGATCATCAAATGTGAAGAAGTAAAGAAATCAAAGAAACTGCTCTGCTCACAGGTACAGATCGGCAGCCAGGTGCGCCAGATCGTATCCGGAATCAAAGCACACTACAGTGCAGAAGAAATGGTAGGTAAGAGGGTTATGGTAGTTACAAACCTGAAACCAGCCAAACTTGCCGGTGTACTCAGTGAAGGAATGATCCTCTGCGCAGAAGATGCAGACGGAAATCTTTCCCTGATGGTACCGGAAAAGGAAATGCCTGCAGGTGCAGAAATCTGCTGATCTTTGTATTACTGCGAACAAAGCGAATGGTAGCGAAAATGTGTGAAAACTTACGAATATTATCTTGACAAATACACTCTCAAAAGCTATATTAATATTTAGATAAAGGGGAGTGACTGACTCATGAGTATTCATGGTGTCGTCAATTTCGGTGGGTAAAGACTCCAACCGTATCGTGATGAACAGGCGAGGCTTTTATTGTATGTTCCCGTACAATAAGAGCCTCGCTTTTTGTAAAAACTTAAACAGGGGGATTTTGATCATGTCACAGGGTTTTAATCATTTTGATGAGAACGGAAACGCAGTTATGGTAGACGTTTCCGGGAAAAATATCACTTACAGAACAGCAGTTGCCACAGGTGAGATTCATGTAGGAGAAGCAATCATGGAGGCTGTGAAAGAGGGTTCTGTGAAAAAGGGAGATGTGCTTGGAGTAGCACGTGTAGCGGGGATTATGGGAGTGAAAAGGACTTCTGAGTTGATTCCCATGTGCCATCCGCTTCCGATCCAGAAATGTTCCGTAGACTATGAACTGGATGAGACAAACGGAATTATCCGCGCTTTCTGTACAGTGAAAACAGAAGGCAAGACCGGTGTGGAAATGGAGGCACTGACAGGGGTTCAGGTGACGCTTCTGACGATTTATGATATGTGTAAGGCAATTGACAAGCATATGGTAATGTCCAATATTCATCTGGTTGAAAAGACGGGCGGTAAGAGCGGAGATTTCCATTTTTGATATCCACAAATTACTTTGCGATTTGCAAAATATTTGTTGGGTAAAATGAAAGAAATGTGTATAATGGAAATACAGAATGGCAGATAACGAAAAAAATTATCTGCCCGACAGGGAGGTTTTTATAAAATGAAAAGAGTAGCGATCATTACATCCAGTGATACGGGATATCGCGGAGAACGTGAGGATTTAAGCGGACCTGCGATCCGAGAGATTGTTGAGAAGAATGGATATGAGGTTGTGTCTGAAGATGTTCTGCCGGATGACAGAAAGATGTTGTCAGAGAGAATGGCGGAAATTGCAGACAGCGGTACAGCGGAACTGATCCTGACAACAGGCGGAACCGGTTTTTCACCCAGAGATATTACACCGGAGGCAACGGAGGATATTATTGACAGACGTGTACCGGGGATTCCGGAGGCAATGCGTGCGTACAGCATGACTATCACGAAACGCGCCATGCTCAGCCGTTCTACGGCAGGTATCCGAAAAAAAACACTGATCATCAATCTTCCGGGAAGTCCGAAAGCTGTAAAAGAGAGCCTGGAGTATATTATTGATGCGCTTGGACATGGCATTGAGATCATGACAGGGGAAGCAGGGAACTGCGCAAGATAACTGATGGCGATAACAGGGATAAGAAAGCAGAGTAGCGTCAGAATGTACTGACGAAAAGAGAAATCGGTGAGCCAAAGCAGAGAAGATAAGCTGACGGCAAGAAACGGAAGAGCAGGTACGAAAACAGTATCTGAAACTAAAACAGGAAGGTAAAAGGGATAATCTTATGGGAAAAGTAATTGCGGTTTGTACAAGTGAAAGAAAGGGAATACAGAAGACAAGTGTTCCGGAGATTAAAGTAATTGAGGACTGGGGAATCGAGGGTGATGCCCATGCCGGCAAATGGCACCGTCAGGTAAGTCTGCTCTCTTTTGACAAGATTGAAGATTTTCGCGCCAGAGGTGCAGAGGTAGAAGACGGGGCATTCGGAGAGAACCTGGTGGTTCAGGGAATCGACTTTGCCACACTTCCGATCGGCACGAAATTCCAGTGCAATGATGTAGTCCTGGAGCTGACACAGATTGGAAAAGAATGCCACAGCGGATGTGCGATCTTTAAGAAAATGGGAGAGTGCATTATGCCGAAACAGGGAGTTTTTACGAAGGTTCTCCATGGAGGTGTGATCCACCCGGGGGATGAGCTGGTAATTTTATAACAGATTTTTAACTGGACTATAGCAATTCTCATAAATAATGTATATTGATCCGGTTTATCAGAGCGCAAAGTCCTGCGTCAGATATCTTTGCCGTGCGTCAGCACGCCTGCAGATATCTTCCTTGTCCTTCGCACCCTGCTGAACTGTCTTGATTGCATTATTTCATGGAATTGCTATAAGATTACATGAGGAGATTGGAAAAAATGATTATTGATACACATGCGCACTATGATGACGAGGCCTTTGACACAGACAGGGAAGCGCTTCTTATGTCTATGTACGATGGAGGAATTGAGAAGATTGTGAATGTCTGTGCATCTGTAGGCGGTTTTCAGGATACTGTGAAGCTGATGGAGAAATATCCTTTTGTATATGGAGCAGTGGGAATCCATCCGGATGATGCAGATAAGATGACACAGGAGACTCTGGATGAGATTCGCAGATTATCCCATATGGACAAGATGGTGGCAATCGGTGAGATCGGGCTGGACTATTACTGGCATAAGGAAGAAGAGGAACATCAGATCCAGAAGAAAATGTTTCGCGCCCAGCTTGACATTGCCAGAGAAGAGAAGCTTCCGTTTATGATCCACAGCAGAGAAGCTGCCGAGGATACTCTGAATATCGTCAGAGAATATATGCAGGGTGGTATGTATGGCGGTATCATTCATTGTTTTTCATATAGCAGGGAGATTGCGGCAGAATATCTGAAAATGGGACTGTATCTGGGAATCGGCGGAGTTGTCACTTTTAAGAACGCAAAGAAACTGAAAGAGACGGTTCAGTATGCACCCCTGTCTCAGCTTGTTCTGGAAACAGACTGTCCCTATATGTCTCCAGAGCCAAACAGAGGTAAGAGAAATTCGTCATTAAATCTGCCTTATGTAGTACAGGCAATCGCAGAACTGAAGGGAATTACAGCAGAAGAGGTCATTGATGTGACCAGACAGAATGCAGAGAAACTGCTGGGTATTCATCAATAACCGCTGTCATATTCGTTTGAAGAATCATCGGAACTTTCATCCGAAGAGCTGTCAGAACTGTCGGAAGAGTCTTCGGTTCCGTCTGATGTGTCTGCCTGATATTCCCAGGAGTGGATGGATTCTGTATCTTCCACTACATTTCCGGTAGTTTTGTCGATCATGTTGCCCTCCCAGTCAAACTTGACGTTCAGCAGGTTTGTATTTGTGGAAGGCTTCACATTCATGGACATGATTTCCTTAAATTTGGCTTTCAGGTTATCGAGAGTAAACTCATCACCGATCACATTTCTTACACTGTGGGAAGAAGCAAGTTCTTCTGTATAATCATCCAGCATATATGGTCCGTATTCTCCGTTATCGTAATCATAATGCATGACCATAGGTTTCACTTCCGGAGAAAGGATCTGGATGGTTGATTTGCCGTTCAGAGTTGATTTCTGTATGGTAAAACTTGCCATTCCTTCCAGAAGTTCCGGGAGTTCCTGCTGAGTGGAAACAAAGTTTCCGAGGGAGTAGAATATGGTGGTATTGTGTCCCTGGTCATCAGAAAGCTGTCCGTAAGGCTGAAGCACATGCGGATGACCGCCAATGATCACATCAACACCCTGCTGCATCAGAAAAGCGGCCCATTGTTTCTCGTATTCATTTGGCATGGTTTCATCTTCTGTTCCCCAGTGAGCCACAAAGATGATGCAGTCGCTGATTTCTTTGGCTTTCTGGATCATTGTGGTGATCTTATCCTTATCAAAGATATCGATCATGTACTCATATCCTTCTCCTGCACCGGAATTATTGGTGCCGTATGTATAGTCAAGAAAAGCAATCTTAATACCATTCACTTCTTTTACTTTGACAGTGTCTGCATCTTCCTGGGTGGCGTGGATGCCAAGTACAGGAATATCCGGATAATTGGTGCTCCAGAAATCCAGAGTACTTTTCAGATAGTCATATCCATAATCATCGGCGTGATTTGTGGCGGATTCCACTACATCAAACCCTGCTTTGATAATGGCATCTCCCACTTCCTGGGGAGTGGCAAAAGAAGGATAAGTGCTGACAGCATCGTGGCTTGGAGCAAAAACCGTTTCCTGGTCGATCATGGCTACGTCTGCAGCCTGGATTTGGTCCAGAACATGAGTGTAGATATGGTCATAATTCCATATGCCGGAGTCATTTTCGCCGGATTCATACAGCTTGCTGTGATAAAGATTATCTCCAACAGCAATTACACTTGCAGTGGAGATGACAGGTGTTTCAGCTTTGATCTTATCCTGCTGTTCCTTGAGAGCCGCTGCTTCTGCTGCTTCTTTCTGCGGTTTACGGATCAGGGTGTAATCCATCTGATGCATCACCAGAACGAGCAGAACCAGAACAATAACAGAACATAGAAGACTGATCCGGGAGTTGATTCTCTCCCGTAAATTAAGTGGCATATTATTTTTTTTCATAGAAAATTCCCTTTAACTAAAATAGTTCTTAACAGTGAGAGTGCTGAACAGTTACAGCAATCTGCAGCCTGTATTGCTGTCCTCAGTACCGTATCCCAAATTCATTGCAGACTGCATACGGAAATGAGACAGGAGCGTATGAATTGTAATCTATCTGTCCATTATAACAAATTTCATGGTTCAAAGAAAGAATTAAGAGAGAAATTCTTTGAAAACCTGCCAGAAATGCTTTGTGAGACAAAGTATTTTAGTGTATAATAGGTAGCAATATAACCATAATGTACAAACATGCTACAGCAATGCTATATGGAATTGCTGTAGCAAAAGAGGGAGGTAACCGGATGAACCATTATGAGGCAATTAATGATGTACTGGTCAATTTATTTAATGAGATTCTGGACCTGGAAGAACGGGCATTGATTACGGGAGAATATAAGAATATTTCCGTCAATGATATGCACATTATTAATGCAGTAGGTATCCGGGAACAGAAGAATATGTCAACAGTAGCCAGAGAACTGAATGTGACTGTGGGTACATTGACGATCGCTGTGAATAATCTTGTAAAGAAGGGATATATCCA
>NZ_JBWJVP010000243.1:0-9938 GCF_056339915.1 Blautia sp. ZXY-1-B12
TCCCAAACTTTCGGGTCATACTGGCCCGAAGTGGTAAAAAAAGAGCAGGGCGGCAAGCCCCGCAACGGAAGCCTGCCGCCCTCGTCTTACTTTGCCACCAGCTCGGAGAGCTCCCGCAGCACCTTTGACACCTCGCCCCACAGCTTTTCATAGTCCCGCTTCAATCCGTCGATTTCCTCCGGGTACACGCCATAGGTATGTGCGTGTATGGCAACCTGATTGAGATTGTTAGAACAGCGCCGTTGCAGAGAGATCAGCTCTTTTACGGGCGCAAGGTCGATGTGCAGGATATACCCATTCAGAGCCATTTTCCGTACATAAGCCCCGGCGTTGGAAATGCCCGCCTCAGCCATCCGTTCATGGATGGCTGCCAGCTCGTCCGGCGTTACCATGACGTGCAGATGGACATTCCGCTTGCGGTTCTCCATCAGCGTTCCAGCTCCCGGCCTTTCCGGCGCTCTTTGGGCTCCTTTACCTTATCCAGCGGTTTTGCGTCCAGCTCCGGGGGCGTGGGCGGGATGGGCGTGTTGTTGGGTACGCCGTCGATCATGTTGCAGTTCTGCTCTGTGGAGAGCTCGGCGGTTTTCAGATAGTTGTCTTTTTCGTGCATGGCGATCCTCCTTTATCGTTCCTCATGGTTTTTATGGCTCCGCCTCTGGCCGGGCTCCTTCGGGGGTTCCTGCCCTCTGGTTCCTTCTTTGAGCCGGGCGGTAATGGATGGGCGCACCCGGTCAGGATTGCCCGGTGCTGGTTTCAGTTCATAATCCTCCATCTGCTTTTCGGTCAGCGGCTTTGCGTAGGTCAGTTCGCCCCATGCCATCAGCCTGCCGTCTGCCATAGGACGCCGCCTGTCATCATCGTAGTTGACAATGGAAAGGGGCTGGTTATCCGGCGGCTTCGGGTAAGTTCCTATGTCCACGGGCCGCTGGGTGGAATAATAGCGGTAAACGCCCTCCGGTCCCAGCTCGGTATGCTTGACCGCCGCATGGTAAAGCTGCTGATAGTCGTCCACCCGGCGGTCAAAGTCCCGCTGCGCCCACGCCTGACTGGTTCCATAGCGGCCCCAGTAGTAATCCCGATGGCCGTTTTCCCCCTCGGTAAACTGCCAGGTCACAAAGGGGCTCGGCGCTCCCGGATTATGCCCCAGCGCAAAGCCGTGTCCGGTTTCAAAGGTGGCAGCTTTCAAAATCACATATCCTTGTACTGTCTCCAAGAGATACCTCCTTTCTGTGCCTCGGGCTAACATGACCCGAAGTGCTGGATGTTACGAAATAAGAGGGCAGACCGGGGAGAAATGTAATAAGATATTCCCACCCCGGAAACACCCTCAAAAAAGCCCGGAATGTCAAGCCTTTGGAGGCGGCAAATCGTAACAGCCGCCCGGCCTTTTCTCCCGCATTTTCCTCATGCGTTCCCGGCTTTTTCGGCGGTTCCCTTCGGCCTTGCAGGCGTCGGAACAGTAGGCTTGACGCCCCTCGGGCAAAAACGCCTTTCCGCAGACCGCACAGGCTCGCAGCTCCGGGGAGATGCCTTCCGTTGTCAACGACGCTTGAAGCTCCGGGTTAAGAGGCAGGACAGCCTCACGGAAATAACGGCAGTACGCCCCTGTCCAGCACTTGTGCAGCATATAGCAGGCACAGTCAAGAGGAAGGCACAGGCCGCTTTCCCGGTCATAGTTGGCGCACATCCCCGTGACCAGAGTACGGATTTTCTTCTTCTCGTCACGGGTCAGCTCCCGGGCGTCCATTTAAGACTTCGGGCCACGATGGCCCGAAGGGCGGGGCTCCACGATCAGCGCCCGGAACTTCTTCCGGCACTGTTTTTTCTTTCCTTTGCACTCCTTGTAATAACGGCATCCCTTACAAGGGTTGTCATTGTCCCAGCCGGGGTGCGGTACTTCCTTCATCATTCGTTCAAAAGGGCTGCTTGTAAAATTCATTCTCATTCCTCCGTATCTTCCTCCCACGGCGGGGTATCTTCGTCCTCGGGTTCCTCTGCGATCTCCTCCAGCTCCCCGTCCTCATATTCGCAGTAATCATCTTCCAAATCCGGGGCCTCATGCTTCGGCTTGTAAATCTTGAAATAGTAACCAATCCCACCGCCGGCCAGCACCACCGCACCGATCAGGAGCAGAGAGAGAAGGGGGCTGTCCTTTTTCTCCGGCTCGGGTTCCGGTACTTCCTCCACCGGTTCGGTGGGCTTTGGCTCTGGCTCCGGGGTCACTTCTTTGGGCGGTTCCTTACCCTGTTCGGCAAGAGGAAGAAGGTCGTCTGTGGTAACGGTATTGAGGAAATAGACGTTCTCGCTGGTTTTCTGTTTGTCGATCACCAGATAAAACACGCTCTCGTCTGCGGTCGTGATGGTGTAGAACTCCTTTCCATCCGCGTCGGTGGCGTTGTCCACCACGGTTCCCGTCCCGTCCGGGGTAAAGGGGTTCTGGGTTTCCGGCTCCGCTTCGGTTTCCACCGGGGCGGGCGTTGTCTCCGGCTGCGGCTCGCTGCTCTGAGCGTAGGCCGGGACCGTAAAGCTCAGGCAACACAAAAGGCTGGCAGCCATCGCCGCCAGCCTGCGGTATTTAATTTTCTTCATGGGCTGTGTCCTCCTTTTCGGGTGCCTCCGGCTTCGGGTCAGTATGGCCCGAAGCGGTAAGGCTGTTTTTGGGGTCATTCAGAAAAGCCATAAGCTGGGTGGGGGTCAGTTTGAGCGAGCGCACCGCCTGCACGATCTGGCTGTTTTCTTCCTCCTGTTTCTGCTTTTCCAGCTCCCGGATTTTTGCCTGCCATTCGGCAGCCTTCTCCCGGGCTTTTTCCAATTCCTTATCGAGCTTGTCGATCTTGTTCATGCAAGGACTCCTTTCCACTGGCTCACAAACGCCCGAAGGCATAGAAATGTGTCTGCCAGTAGCTTGAATTGATGTTTGCGTATTGGATGGGCGAACCACAATGGAGCATCATCCCGTCGCCCACATAAATCCCCACATGGGACACAGGGCCGGGGCTGTCATAGGTCCCCGTGAAAAAGATAATGTCGCCGGGCTTTGCCTCGGAGGGGGAAATGATAGCGCACTGGTTATAAATGCCCTGCGCCGTGGTACGGGGCAGGTTGTGGACGCCGCTGGCCGTGTACACCCAGCAGACAAAGCCCGAACAGTCAAAGGAGGTGGACGGGCTGGAGCCGCCCCACACATAGGGCCAGCCGATGTACTTTGTGGCTTCTTCCATGAGCGCCGCAAAAGCCGGGTCATCCAGCGCCTCGCCGGGTATCTCATAGCTGGGGCCGGTATCTTCGCCGCCGTTGTAAATCCCTTCCCACAGATAGGGTTTGTTGCCTTTGAGCTGCTGCATAACGGTGTAGATTTCCCGCTGCTGTTCGTTAAGCCTCGGCAGGATCACGGTGGGCAGCGTCTTGTTTGTGAGGGTCACATTTAAGATGTAATACTCATAGGGGACTTCCTCGGTGGTGGTTTCCCCGGTCTCCGGGTCGGTGCTGGTTTCGGTGCGGTAGCGTATCTCGACTTCCTCCGTCAAGGTCAGCTCATACTGTGCCTCGAAGATCTCCCGCAGTTCGTCCTGCACCTGTTCCCGGAAATACACATGGTACTTTGCCGAGAGATAGGATGCCAGCTCATAGGGGTTATGGCCGATCTCGTCCACGGAATAGCGGTACTCGTCATAGCCGGGATGGGTGCTTTCGATGTTCGCTACCGTCTGCGCCAGCTCGTTTTCCAGTGCCGTGTAGTCCTCGTCCACGCCCAGCAGGTCCGTATCCTCCGAGGCGTAGGAGGTGCCGGATAACGCATTGGCAAGGCCGCTGCCAAGCGTGGGAAAGATAGAGCTTACCGCCGACACAAGAAAACAGAGCAGCAACAGCAGGAGCAGGACCAGCACCGCCACGGGATGACGGGTCACAAACTGCGCCGCCCGACGGGTCGCAGTTCCCGAAGCGGCAGCGGTTTTCTTTGCGGCCTTTGCGCCCTGTTTTGCAGCCGCCTTTGCTTCTTTGGAATACCGGCGTTTCAGTTTCCATTTCTGCTGCACACGGGAAAGCGGATTGCTGGCAAGTTCCGGGTGCTCGGAGGCCATCTTTTGAAAATCCACATTGGCCCGGGCTTTTATGTCCTTCCGTTCCCACTTTGCCACCTTCCGGGCTGGGTGTTCCCGCCAGCGGCGTTTGGCATAGCGGGTCAGTTTCCGGGCTCCGGCCTCTGCGGCCAGCTCGGATTTATGGGCTCCTTCCACACCCACATTTTCATGCTCAACCTCGTGTATCTTGTTGTGGACATAGAACCACGCTTCTGTGCGGGCTCCCCGGACTGCCTTTTTTGCAAGCCCCGGCGGCTTCTTCGCTGCCCGTTTTGCCTCGGTCTTGTCCAGTTTCTCCCGGGCCTTTCCCAGCTTTCCCCCGGCGTGTTCCGCTTTTGCCTGTGCTTTCTGGTACTTGTCCTTTTTGCTCCCGGCCTTCTCGGCGGAGCCCTCCGGCTCCTGTGCCTTGCCGGTATCCTGCGGCCCGCCCGCTTCATCCTCCTGCCTCATGCGGTCAGAGGGACGGCTTTTCCGGCTGTCCTCTTGAAACTTGCCGCTTTTGGACTTCGGGCCATTGTGGCCCGAAGGGATGTCCTGTCCGGTATCCTCGTCCTCAAACCGCAGACGTCGGGATGGTGCGGGGGAAGGTCTTTCCCGTTCAGCCGGTCCGGGGCGATTGCCCCCGGTATCCTCCGTCGGCCCCGGCCTTTGAAAATTCCGTTTGTCCGGTTTCTTTCCGATAATGTATCCCTCCTTTCCAAACCTCGGGCCATCATGGCCCGAAGTGTGTTACGCCCGGTTCATTTCCTGTTTTTTGTCCTCCGGGCGGGTGGTCATAATGGCGTACAGCTCGGTATTCTGCGGGAAGCGGTCAACAAACGGGATGGTGGTGTTTCCGAAGAACAGCAGCCCTTCGCCGGAATTGGCATGGGTCACATAGGAAAGCTGGTGGGGGCTGATCCCAAGCTGTTTGGCTAAAATCTGCCGGTCCCCCTGTGCCTGCGAGAGCAGCACAAGGAAGTCCGAGTTTTCAAAGATGTTCTCAATCTCCGGGCTGGCAAGGAAATCCTTCACGTTCTGCGTTAAGGCGCTGGGTACGCAGCCCTTCTTACGGAGCATTTTCCAGATCGCCACACAATAGCTTGCCGTCAGCCGGTCACGCAGCAGCACATGGAACTCGTCGAAGTAGCACCATGTAGCGATACCGCGCAGGAAATTCATGGACACCTGCGAGTTTACCAAGTCCTGCATAATGAGCATGGCAATCGTCCGAAGCCCGGCCCCCAGCTTTTTCAGATCAAGGCACACAAGGCGGCGGTTCAGGTCCACATTGGTTTCATGGTTGAACACGTTGAGAGAGCCCGACACATAGATTTCAAGGGCAGTTGCCAGCCGTACCGCCTCGCCCTCCGGCTGGGAACAGAGCAGGTCATACAGGGTTTGGAGGGTCGGCATTTTGCTTGTTTCCGGGTCCTGCAAGTGTTCCCGGTACATCTGGCGCACACAGCGGTCAATGACGGTACGCTCCACCGGCTGCAAGCCGTCCTTGCCGCCGACGATCAGCTCCATCAGCGACAGGATAAAGTCGGCTTTCAGTGCCATCGGGTTTTCCTCGTCAAAGCTCAAATCAATGTCCATCGGATTGATGTGGTGGGGGCTGTCCGGTGCGATCTCGATGACCTGTCCGCCCAGCCGCCTGATAAGGGGCGAGTATTCGCCCATCGGGTCCACCACGATAATGCGGTCTTTTGTGGCAAGGAACACGTTCACAAGCTCCCGCTTTGCGGCGAAGGATTTACCGGAGCCCGGCACACCGAGGAACAGGCCGTTGGGGTTTTTGAGCTTTTTCCGGTTTGCCATGATGACGTTATGGGAAAGGGCGTTGAGCCCGTAATAGACGGCTTCGCCATCCATGCGGAGCTCCTGCGTCATAAAGGGAACGAAAATGGCCGTGGAGCTGGTGGTCATGCCGCGCTTGATCTCAATGCCGTTATGGCCCAGCGGAAGGCTGGAAAGAAAACCGTCCTCCTGCTGGAAGTCCAGCCGCTTCAAGGTGCAGTTGTATTTCTGGACGATACCGGACACCGTGAACAGGTCGTTGTCCAGCTCCCGGCGGGTCGGGGCCATGTTTACCACAAGGAAGGTCAGAAGGAGCATTCTTTCATTCCGGCTCTGTAAATCTTCCAAGAGGGTCTTTGCGTCGTTGCTGTACGTTACAAGGTCAGGCGGGAGTATGTCCATGTCGTACCCTGACCGGGCTGCCTTTTTTTGTTCCTCCACTTTCATCTTGTCAATGTCGGAGACTTTGGCCTTGATGGATTTTACGGCGGCGGCCTGATCGACGGTCTGGATATGGAGGGTAATGGTCATTTCCGCATCCATTTCCAAAAGCTCCGCCAGCAAGAACAGCTTGTCCGAGAGCTCCGAGGCCAAAATCTGCAAAGTAGAAGAGGCAGCGCCCCAGGTCGTCCCCACCCGGAACAGTCGGCTGAAACGGAAATCGAAGCTGTCCGGGGCGATAAAGTCTTTGGTGGAAAGCCCGGTTTTGGGGATCATATCCCATGAAAACCGGAAGGGGGAGCCGCCGCCGGGGTGGAGCTGCCCGTGAAGAAGCTCCAGCCGTTCCAGCCCCGAAAGGGAGCGGCACTTGACGCCCAGCTTTTTGAAGTTCCCGCAAATGTCCGCCTCTACACGTTCCAGCCTTGCCCTGGCGGTGGGAAGGTCGTCCACGTTCACGCCGAAGGTCAGGAGCTTTGTGCGGACAATGCCGTTGTTGCTTTTGGCGATCTGGTTTTCCAGCATTTCCACATACTCACACCGGACGCTGTTGTAATCATCGTCCTGCATGGGGATGTTCACGCTGTACCGGCTGCCCGGGCGGCTCCGGTGGTTGAGGAAGGAAAGCTGGAACGGAAGGCTGCTGTCAAAGTAGTTGAGGCAGGCGCTCCACCCGTCAAAGATGGCTGCCTGATCTTCGGACTGTGCGAGCTGGTAGTTGATGTCCTCGTATTCAATTGGTTTTGGTGTAATAGCGGTCCGCTACCCGGCACACCCCGTCCCGGTACATTTCCCGGTAAGGGAGGGTCTGCTGGGCGGTGGTGGGAATGTTCTTTCCTTTCGTGAACAGGCCGGTAAGGCCCTGCTTTTCAGGCTTTCTGCCTGCGGGCTTTCCGGCCCTTCTGCTGTTTCGCAATCGGCTGCGCCTCCTTTCTGGCGCCAAGCAGCGCATAGAAGTTTTCGGTTTTGTAAGGCCGCACACGGGGATAGAGGAACCGGGTGCGGATGATGTTTTTCAGCACTTTTTCCAGCGGCAGACCGTCTCGTTCATACATAGCCAGAAAGAAGAACGGGAGCATGAGGCCGATCATCAGGAACATGGCGGCACTGTTCCCGATACTGCCACGGGAAAACAGGTAAGCCGGGAGGCCCACCGCCGCTGCGCTGGAAAAACAAACAAGCTGGCGCTTCGTTAGGTTGAAGGCCAGCTTTGTCTTGATTTTGGAAAGGTCTTTTGGTACTGGCACATAGGCCATTTTGGTACACCTCCTTTATTGCTTCGGGCCAGCATGGCCCGAGGTTATCTTGCGGCCTCTTTGGCCGGGGCTGTGCTGCGGGCAGCTTCGGCGGCCTCTCGTCCGCTCTGCCTTGCCCGCCAGTATTCGGGGTGATACTGCCGGATGGACTGATTGAGTTTTTCTTCAAACTGTCCTTTGTCCTTAATGCGGTCAGGGATGTTCCACAGCTTTTTATCCAGCAGTTCCCGGAGCACTACGCTTTCCTGCGCGTCCTCCTCATAGCAGATATAGCCCTTGTCCTTGAAGCCGCATTTTTTGGCCGCTGGGGAGAGGACGGCGGCTACCTCGTTTGCCACCATCGTTCCGCCGTGGTTGGCAGTAGATACCAGAAACACCCCCGGACAGAGGGTTTCACAGCTCTGCACTTCGCCCCACGGGGAGCTTCTCGGCGCATGGAACATTCCGCCCGTCCGGCTCCGGTCCGCCTGCATGAGCGCCGCCTTTTCTAAGATGGCTTTCAGTTCCGGGGAAAAATAGGCATATTCCCGAAGGACACGGGCGGCCTCCCCGCCGCAGGCGTTCATCAACAGGGTATAGGCGTCGCTGTCCGCTTTGGTACAGCGGCCCAGCAGTTTTCCGTCGTAATAGCAGGCCGCGTCATAGCCCGTCCGTTTGCGTGGCATGCTTCCCGCCTCCTTTCTGCTTCGGGCCAGCATGGCCCGAGGTCAACGCTCTGCACCACGGCTGGGCTTTTCCTTCGGAGGCCGTTCCGCCTTTGCCTGTTCGGCAGCCGCTTTCCCGGCTTTGAGCTGGTCGCTGATGGACGCACGCCCCATAGAGCCGCGCTCCGCCATCTGTTCCAGCTTTGCCTCATAGGCTTGCAGAACAGCGGTGTTGAGCTGTTCTCGGAACTCCTTTGTGACAGGGTAGGCCATATCCCGGTAGCCGCCTTTGCCGTCCGGCTGGCTGGGCATCCCAAGAAAGAGGCCCTTGCTGCCCTGTACGATTTTCAGATTTTCCACCACAAAGCAGTCATTGAATTTCACGCTGGCAAAGCCCATGAGGTTTTTCACAGGTTCGATGACCCGCACGCTTACATCCAGCTTTATAGGGGCGGCTGGTGTTCCGCCCGCAGTTTTTTCCTGCATGGATTGCTCCTTTCCGCTTCGGGTCATCATGGCCCGAAGTCTCTTAATGGCAGCCGAAGATGGATTTTGCAAGACTGCCTGTTTTGAATAAGGTAAAACACAGCAGCACCGTATATCCCACGCAGCCCCAGATCGCCCCAATGGGGTCGCCGTCGGTGGCGATACTCTGGATCAGCACCGCATAGATGGCGACACAGACTAAGATCAATAGACCTTGAAAGCCCACCGCAAAGAGGGATCGGAAATAGTTCTGCCCCATGTGTCCGGTTTCCCTGTTGGGGACTGTGGCAAACGGGATAGGCGCTAAACTTGTGAGTAAATAAATTTCAATCATACGGCCATATACGATGACAAAGATCACGATATTAAGGGCAATCATGGTAAGCTGGATCAGGAAGGACTGGAGCCAAAGTCCGAACAGAGGACCTAACTCCATCGCCTCAAGCTCTGTCCGCAGACTGTCCAGCACATCCGGCGCGATCTCTGTCCCGTTCTGGATAATGCCCGCTGACTGCTGTATCACATGCTGGCTCACATCAAAGACCGCCAGCACGATATTGAAGGTATTCGTCAGGATCATCACAGCCACAAAGGTTTTGAACACCCACTTAAAAAACATCCATGTATCAATTTCATGGAGGTTGTTGCGTTCTATGAGCATCTGTATCAGCTCATAGGTCATTACAAAAGTGAGGATGACCCCGGCGATTGGCAGAATGGCAGTTTCAGAGATCTGTCGTATCATGGAAAAGACCCCGGCGTTCCAGTCCGCCGGGGTCGTGCCTACCTGTGTGGCGATCTCGCCAACGCTCTGATTGACGTTATCGAAAAGGCCATCCAGATTTCCCATGATACCATCGACGAGCAGACCTTTCAGCCATTCAACGATTGCGTCGATGATAAAGTCCATACATCAGCTCCTTTTCTGGAAAAAGGGACAACGGGTGACACTTAGCTGAACAGCCCGGACAGCAGAGGGATAAGCTGAAGGCCGATCAGAACGACACCGCCGCCCGCCATGAGCTGTTTTATCCCCAATTAGGTGTAAAACTCTGCTCGATGGCGGGCGGCGGCGTACAAAAAATCTATATGGTGTTTTTTAGAGAACCGTCCCGGCGGGACAGGTCAGGCAGTGACCTGTTCCACCTCCGGGATGGGTTTGAGATTAAAATGAATTTCGATAGAAATGTGTCTTGTTTTATCTTCGTCAATGCGTTCATGCACGACGATTTCTTTGATTAAGCGGTTAAGGG
>NZ_JBWJVP010000244.1:0-12187 GCF_056339915.1 Blautia sp. ZXY-1-B12
AATACTCTGGTACCTCATGGTGCACCGGCAGATGAGAGAGCATGTGCGCTGTTTGCACATCTGAAGGAACTTGGATTTAAATGCTGTTTTCTGTCAAACAACCAGTACGAGAGAGTTTCTTCTTTTAATGATGCGATAGGAGCGCAGTTTATCGAGAATGCACACAAGCCTTCAACAAAAAATTATATCAGGGCAATGGAACTTCTTGGGACAGACAGAAGTAATACAGTTTTTATAGGAGATCAGCTCTTTACTGATATATATGGTGCGAAACGCACAGGAATCCGGAATATTCTGGTGAAACCACTCAATCCGAAAGAAGAGATTCAGATCGTACTGAAACGATATCTTGAAAGAATTGTACTATATTTTTACCGCAAAGAGGAGGGGAATTCATGAACCATATTGTTATCATAGGATTTATGGGTTCAGGTAAGACAAGAGTAGGAAAACGGCTGGCAAAAGATTTCAATCTTCCTTTTGTAGACGTTGACCGCGTAGTATCAAAGAAGATGAACCTTACAATGAAAGAAATCTTTGACAGATTCGGAGAACCATTTTACAGAGCTCTTGAGACAACTGTGATCAAGGCACTGATCGATGATCCGGAACAGAAGATTATTTCTCTGGGGTCCGGTCTTCCGATGCAGGAACAGAATGCAAAATATATTAAAAAACTGGGAACTATAGTATATTTGAAGGGATCTTATGCAACGTTGAAGAAGAGACTGGAAAATTCCAGCAGCAATCCTCTGATCGAGGGAGAAGACAAAGAAGATAAGATCAGAAAACTTCTTAAACAGCGCGATCCGGTTTATGCGAAGTTTGCAGATGTTGAGATGATCACAGGAGATAAGCCGTTTGAGGATCTGATTGCTCAGCTTGAAGAAAAATTAAAAACATGTGTAAAAAATAGTTGAAAAAAACAGCAGAATATTATAAAATTAAATAAGAGTGTGTCACAAAACTGAGAAAAGCATGAGAGGGACACACACTTTGAACGGCTGTTGTTGTCAAAAGACACAGCATTGCTGAACTGTACTATTAAGGAGGAAATATAACTATGATTTCAGCAGGTGATTTCAAAAACGGTATCACACTTGAAATTGACGGAAACGTATGTCAGATCGTTGAATTCCAGCACGTAAAACCAGGAAAGGGTGCTGCTTTCGTAAGAACAAAATACAAAAACATTATTACAGGAGCAGTTCTTGAGAAATCTTTCCGTCCAACAGAGAAATTCCCGGCTGCACGTATTGAGCGTGTAGATATGCAGTATCTGTATGATGATGGTGATCTGTACTACTTCATGAACGTAGAGACATACGATCAGGTTGGTCTTACAAAAGATCAGGTTGGAGATTCTCTTAAATTCGTTAAAGAGAACGAGATGGTTAAGATCTGTTCCCACAACGGAAATGTATTTGCTATTGAGCCTCCTCTGTTCGTAGAACTTGAAGTTACTGAGACAGAGCCGGGATTTGCCGGAAATACAGCACAGGGTGCTACAAAACCGGCTACTGTAGAAACAGGTGCACAGGTTCAGGTTCCGCTGTTCGTTAACCAGGGCGACAAACTGAAAATCGATACAAGAACAGGAGAATATCTTTCTCGAGTATAATCAGGATGAAACCAGTTGTTTGTTTTGTCTGATCGACAGATGTAAAGAGATAAAAACTGCCATCGGTAAGATCCGGTGGCAGTTTTTTATCTCTGATTGAAAATAGGAGAAAAAAATATGGAATATGTAACACTTGGAAAAACCGGTCTCAGGGTTTCCAGAATGGGCCTTGGCGGGATACCGATCCAGAAAATTGATGCGGAAGGAACAAAGACACTGCTGCATAAGCTGGCAGACCGGGGAGTAAATTATATTGATACAGCCAGAGGATATACGGTCAGTGAAGAATATCTGGGATATGCACTGGAAGGTATCAGGGACAGATTTATAATTGCCACAAAGTCCATGGCACGTACAAAGGAAGCTATGGCTGAAGATATTGAGAAGAGTCTTCATAATCTTCGTACAGATCATATTGAATTATACCAGGTGCATAATCCGAGTATGGAACAGCTTGATCAGGTGCAGGCGGCCGGTGGTGCCCTTGAAGCACTGCAGGAGGCAAGAGCAGCAGGAAAAATCGAACATATTGGTCTGACCGCTCATTCTGTGGAGGTTTTTGCCCGGGCTCTGGAGCTTGACTGGGTGGAAACTATTATGTTTCCATATAATATTGTAGAGAGTCAGGGGGAAGAGCTGATCTCAAAATGTGAGGAGAAAAACATCGGCTTTATTGATATGAAACCTCTGGCCGGTGGTGCAATTGAAAATGGAACGCTGGCATTGCGTTATGTCTGTTCGAATAAGAACGTTACTATTGTGATCCCGGGAATGGCGGAAGAGAAGGAAATCGAGGAGAATATAAAGGCCTGTCTTGATGATTCCCCGTTAAGCGAGAAAGAACTGGAGGAAGTTCAGACAGTACGGAATCAGCTTGGCACAAATTTCTGCCGCAGATGTAATTACTGTGCTCCATGCAGTGTGGGAATCGATATTTCGGGTGTGTTCCTGTTCGCAGGCTATCTTAATCGTTACGGGCTGGGAGACTGGGCAAGAAACCGTTACAGTTCTCTTGCGGTGAAGGCTTCCGCCTGTATAGAATGCGGCAAATGTGAAACCAGATGTCCGTACCATCTGCCAATCCGCGAAATGCTGAAAGAATGTGCACAACAGTTTGGTGAATAAAAAACATCCACAGGGAATTACCCTGTGGATGTTTTTTATGGAGATGGTGTGTCTTTTTTTGTTCAAAAGAAAGTGGGACAATTGGTAACAGATGATGATATCATCATTAAAATCCTTTGGCGCCATAAAGAATACCAGATGTGTTTTGGTAATCAAACTATCGGATGTGCCATGGAACAAGCACAATAAAAAGTTGGTAAAATCCCATATAGAAGGGATGTATTACCAACTTTTTTAGATTTTACAGGATATTAATTTCTGAGAAATCAATAGATAAATCTTCGTAAATTCCAGCTTTTACAGTATCAGTGAACGAATATTCTTCAATGGAATAATCATGATTAAAGTTGTATACTGTAATTCTGTTTTTTGCGATATCTACGATCCAGTATTCCCGGACACCTGCGGAATGGTATTTGAAAAGTTTCAGGAGATAATCCATTTTTCTGCTTGCAGGCGATACAATTTCAATAATCCAGTCTGGTGCGCCTTTACATCCTTTATCATCAAGTTTGTTTGGATCACAAATCACAGATATATCTGGTTCGACATAAGTATTATTTATTTCATCAAGATATACGGCGAATGGTGCAGGAAGCACTTCGCAAGTTCCTTTGTGCTGTTTTATATAATTACGGATGATAGCGGAAAGCTCCATGACGAGTTTCTGATGTTTGTACGATGGTGGTGCCATATAATAGATGTGTCCGTCAATCAGTTCAGCTCTTTCGCCATCTGGCAGAGCATAAATATCTTCAATGGTATAAGATTCTTCTTTGAGTAAAGCCATACGATCACGCTCCTTTTTGATTATATTATAGTGGATTTACATAAAATATTCAACACTGACCATCTGGCAGCAACTCTTTTTTATATTTGTAATTTGCTACTGTCACAGGTCATTGTACACCAGAATCTATTTCTGAATGTGCTCGTTATAAATGTGAACAGGCAAAAATTCCGGTTAAAAGTATACATGCTATTCGCAGGACTTTAAATTCACGTATCGGGAAAGAGATCACCATCATTGTATTGACATCCTATGAATTCAGCGAAATTGAAGAGGAAGCAAAGGCTGCAGGTGTAGATGCTTTTATTGCAAAACCGCTGTTCCGTTCCCGGCTGACGGCTACACTGCGGCAGTTTACTTCAGGAAGAAAAGAAAAAACAGCAAGAAATTATCTGGAGGAGCTGTCAGAATCAGACTACACGGGAAAAAGGATTCTGTTAGTTGAGGATAATGAGTTAAACAGAGAAATTGGTGTTGAAATTTTGCAGATGACAGGGGCAGAAGTGGAAACAGCAGAAAATGGAAAAATCGCAGTTGAAAAAGTGGAAGCTTCTCCGAAAGGTTCGTATGATCTTATTTTTATGGATATCCAAATGCCTGTCATGAATGGTTATGAGGCAACTGCAGCAATCAGGAGCCTTCCGGGTGAAAAGGGAAAACTGCCTATTGTTGCCATGACTGCCAATGCTTTTGCAGAAGATGTACAACTGGCCAAAAATACAGGCATGAATGGGCATATCGCAAAACCGCTGGATATGAATAAGCTGAAAAATGTTCTGGAAAGCTGGCTGTAACTGACTTTTATGTGATTACAAAACGTATTACTAGGAACAGAGTGAACAGTAACATACATACCTTTGAACAGTAATGATTTCTTTTGCAGAGTTGATTTAGAAAAGGGCAGTATGATATTATATATATAGTTGAATGCAAACATATGTAAAAAATAATCAAAGAGGGATAAGACAAATGATAAAATTACAGCTTCATGAAAACTGGCAGTTGTGCAATATCAGACAACTGGACTGGATTCCGGCACAGATTCCGGGGGATATTTATGCGGCACTTCTTAAGACCGGAAAGATGCCGGATCCGTTCTTTGGGGATAATGAATATCAGGCGAAAGCACTGATGGAGGAGGATTATGAATACAGAACGGTATTTAATTATGAAGAAGCGCAGTTTAAAGATTGTCAGGAAGTGATCCTGAGATTTGACGGGATTGATACGATTGCGGACATCTATCTGAATGGATGTTGTCTTGGAAAAGTTGATAACATGCACAGAATCTGGGAATTCCCGGTAGGAGAGCTGCTTGAAAACGGCAAAAATACCTTACGCGTTATCATTCGCTCTCCGTTGAAGTTCATGGCAGAGGCATTTAAGAAATATAAAAACAGGGGAAATGAAGACACAATTGAGGGATTTATGCATCTGCGCAAAGCTCACTATATGTGTGGCTGGGACTGGGGTGCATGTCTGCCGGATGGAGGTATCTTCCGTCCTGTAACACTTCTGGGAATTGAAACTGCCAGACTGGACAGCGTGTATATCCGTCAGGTACATAAGGATGGCAAAGTCCTGCTGGTTCCGGAAGTAGATGTGGAGACTGTTGATGAGGAAGAGAGCGAAGCAGATGGGTATGAAGGTGCACAGGCACTGGAATATCAGGTGACTGTAACTGCACCGAATGGAACAAAAACCATATGGGATGACTGTCCGGATGAAATGGAGATTGAAAATCCGCAGCTCTGGTGGCCAAATGGACTGGGAGAACAGCCGTTATATCAGGTGCAGGTAGACCTGAAAGCCGGAGATAAGATTGTAGACACCTGGTGCAGAAAAATCGGTCTCCGTGCGCTGACCATGCATAGAGAGAAAGACCAGTGGGGCGAGAGCTTTGCTCATGAAGTAAACGGTTATCAGGTCTTTGCCATGGGCGCTGACTATATCCCTGAGGACAATCTTCTTCCCGGCAGAGAACATCCAGAGAACGTACCAGAGAATTACTTCTTCAGTGCAAGAGAGCGAACTTTAATACAGTACGTGTCTGGGGCGGCGGCTATTATCCTGAGGACTGGTTCTTTGATCTCTGTGATGAACTGGGGCTGATGGTATGGCAGGACTTTATGTTTGCATGCTCTGTCTATGAATTGACACCGGAGTTTGAGGCAAATATCCGTCAGGAATTTATTGATAATATCAAACGTCTCCGTCATCATGCATCCCTTGCCCTGTGGTGCGGAAACAATGAGATGGAAATGTTTGTAAAGCAGGGCACCTGGGTGACAAAGCCGACAGAAATGAGAGATTATCTGTTTATGTATGAGCGCATTATTCCGGAAGTTCTCAGCGAATACGACCCGGATACCTTCTCTACTGGCCTGCAAGCCCGTCATCAGGCGGTTCCTTTGATGAACCCAATGATCCGAACCGTGGAGATGTGCATTACTGGGAAGTATGGCATGGCAATAAGCCATTTTCAGAATATCGTAAATATTTCTTCAGATATGCATCTGAGTTTGGTTTTCAGTCATTCCCGTCTGTAAAAACGCTTGAAACAGTAACAGATGATCCGAAAGAATTGAATCCATTTTCTTATGTGATGGAGAAACATCAGAGAAATTACGGAGGAAATGGAAAAATTGCCAAATACATGCAGGCAGCATACCGTTATCCTGAGAACTTCAGCGATTTTGTTTATGCATCTCAGCTTCTCCAGGCAGATGGAATCCGATATGGAGTCGAGCATTACCGCAGAAACCGGGGACGTTGTATGGGTGCAATCTACTGGCAGTTAAATGACTGTTGGCCGGTTATTTCCTGGTCATCCATTGATTATTACGGACGCTGGAAAGCGCTTCATTATTATGCGAAGAGATTCTTTGCGCCTGTAATGCTTTCCTGTGAAGAACAGAGCTGGATGACAGTGGAAGCGGATATGAACCGTCAGCATTTTGAATTTGAAAAATCCATCCGTCTGAATGTGACCAATGAAACGCTGGATGCTCACAGGGTTCTGGTGAAATGGGCAGTGCGAAAGACAGATGCCACAATTCTGAGGGAGGAAGAACAGTGGCTGGAAGTACCGGTATTGTCTGCTGTATGGATGGATAAGGTCGAACTTCCCCAGATTGACTGTTTTAATGAATATGTAAGTTATGAGGCATGGGAAAATGGTCAGATTATTTCTCAGGGAACTGTGATTTTTTCCTATCCGAAATACTTCCACTATCTGAATCCCGGACTGGCTGTGCGCGTAGACGGAGATGAGATAGTTGTTAAGGCAGAAGCATATGCAAAGAGTGTGGAAATCCGGAATGAGAATGATGACCTGATTCTTGAAGATAATTATTTTGACATGAATGCAGGAGAATACAGAGTGAAGATACTCGATGGAAAGCCGGATGGACTGAAAGTGCGCAGTGTTTATGATATATAACCTTTATTCATAGTAGTATTTATGGCAGTTTGCGACGAAATTCTGTATAGTAATCCTCTTATATACATAATTTACGAAGAGGGCTATAGAAGGAAACTATAGCAATTCTATAAATTACTGCAAACAATCCAGTCCATCAGAGCGTGAAGTGCTGTGTCAGATATCTTTGCCGTGCGTCAGCACGCCTGCAGGTATCTTCCTTGTCCTTCGCATTCTGCTGAACTGTCTTGATTGCATTATTTTATGGAATTGCTATAAGATAAAAAATAAGAACCATCACACATTTTATGAAATGATGATGGTTCTTATTTTAGAGGAATTAAGGGAAAAAAGAAAAAAGTTAAAAAGAAGTACAGATGTTGCTTTACATAATATGCATTCGATAGCCGATGAAAGCATAAGGGTTGCAGAGGTCGCCCATAATTCCCATCAGATATTAGAAGATTTAGATGCAGAATTTGAGTCACAGTCAGGCTTAAAGGGGAATGATATAAAGTTTCTGTTTGCGGCTGTGGGATTACAATTGGCAAGGATTGTCATTGTAAATGAGCTGACAAAGACGGAAGCAGCCGGATCACAAAATCGGAATGAGACAAAGCTGCACGAATTCCAGGAAAAACTGTTGAAGAGATTTAATACAGGCGGTCCTGTACATGAAAGGCCGTACTATGCTTCTATGGAACATATCATCACGAAAGCCGGAGTTCCTTATGATGCTACGGCCGGATTGACGGATGGGGCACTGGCAGGACTATTGAAAAAATGCAGGACCTGGGATTTTGACATATCAAATATGATCCCTGATGAAAAGCTTTTCCTGTTCAAGGGAGCGAATCACAGATTTGCAACCTTAGGGCACGATCCGATCCTGGGGTTGATCTTTGGCACGGGGAATATTATGACAAATACGATCACCTGTGTTAAAACGCCTGCCTTTCTCTCCGGTATTCCTGTGCTGACAACCAATCATGTAGTGTATACTTCCGACTTTAAAGATCCAAGGATCGCTACGTATGGATCAACGGCAGTAATGCTGCAGCAGGCTGCTGAAAGGACAAAAGATCAGCCGGGTGCATTTATTGTATCTCTGATCAAGCAGCTTATCCATATTGGAACGGATTTCTACACCCCATGCGGGATACAGATCCCGGGTGCTAATCTTATCCTTTCCAATACACAGGTAGAGAAGCTGACAGGTTATATCAGTTCAGGAGACATATTCAAGGTTGGAACGTCCGCAAAACTGGCTGATTTGATAAATCTTCTGATCAGTACTCTGCATATGCTGATGTATGATCCATCCATGAATGTCTCCCGCAATCTGTATAGTGCCAGGACAAGGAAGATTGTCTTGTATTCTAATATGATCGCAACCGGGAGCAATGTTATATGGGTTGGCAGCAATATGTACGCTGGGAATGAAGATGCCATCAGACAGCTTGATATCGGAGGTTTGATCGTGACAGTACAAAGGCTGATAAACGATACGGAATATATCCGCCGGATAAAGGAAGAATTTGTTTTTGGCGGATTTAACAAAAAGATCCAGGGTTCTGGATTGGAATTGGAGGATATATCATGGGATTAAAGCGTGGATTATGGAGAAGTACCGGTATAGGAAGAACCATCGATACAGTAAAAAACATAGTAGATGAAGGCAGTATTTCCGGTGGCGTAAAAAGGATGATAAAAGAGGACTTGACGGAAGACAATCCGCTCGAAAAGATGATCTATGACAGCGGCAGGTATGACGGAAAAAAAGAAGGATATGAAGAAGCTTCTGCTGAATATGAGCATAAGCTGATAGAACAGGCAGACCTCTTCCTGAAACAGACAAGAGTTTTTGAAGAGGAAAGAGATGAATATGAAAAGCTGTTGGATGAATACGATAAGGAAATAGAGTTGCTGGAAAACAAAGCTGATAAAACAGATAGGGAGAATAAATACCTGCAGGAATTGTTATTGAAGGAAAGAAAGTTGATACAGTTAATTCCAGAGGATGAAGATGAAACATGAATTACGGCTCTGCCGGCGGACTGCACGATACTGCGACATATCTGACATTAAAAATGGATATTGTGTTACTGCTCAAAGGTTAGCTGGACTTAGAAGAACCGATAGTGAAGACTGATAACAGTGATATTGTCTTTTGGAAGAGAATTTTCTCCCAGAGGGAATTAATTTTCTCCCAAAATCACCATATAATTGGGAGAAAGAAGGAAAGCCTATGAGAGACTTTAACTACCACAAACTGGCAGAGAGAACGTGGGATAATGAAATCCTCTCTTATCTTGCTCAGATACATGAGCATAAATCAAATAACTGGATGATGCACTTGCAAGGTATTTGAGACAAATGCCAAATGAGGATCCGGGATCAACTTGTAATATGACCGGAAATGTTATTTTCGCTTTTAATTGCAAATGGAGTCAACCAACTCGGTCATTGAATGGCCGAGGATCCTTGCTTGTATGTCCTGGAAACAGTAAATCGGTTTCTCTCCGCGGAAGCCTCTATCCGGTAACTAAATATTGGGAAAAGAGGAGCTTTTTTCCGCGGAGAAAAGAAATTATAGCTTTGTGCAGACAAGCTTGCAAACTAGGAAGATACAAGTCAGGTACCGGATAATCATAAGGAAATGAAGTCTGTAAAGGATTTTTCTGACAGCGTCAGGTACAGAGATTTTTCCGCGGATATAGTATGATTTTTTCGGCATAATATATGGGTATGCAGGGATGTAGGGCTTTATTTATCCGCGGATATATCCAGTCCGGATTATCAGTGAGAGATCTGCATTGCGGTCAAGGAAATAAAAGAAGCTGTCGGCGTTTTGTCGGCGGATTTTCAATTATACGGAGGATTGGAAGTCCGCTGGTATGGAGATGTCAAGTGGAATCCTCTCCGCGGAGAAGGAGCGTGTCAGATAAATTGACAACAGGAATGGAACCAAGCTGAAATATAAAAAAAGTAACTATAAAAGTTTGGTAAAGACAGGAATATCCGCGGAAGATGCTGTGGAGTGGATTGAAGCAGATGATTTTGAGCTGCTTAATAGTATTGCATTTATCATAGCAAAAAAAGACGATACGAACATTTCAGGAATTTGAGAGATTTAAAAAGTTACAGATTGACACCTGCTGTCAACCAAAGCTACAATTCATGGTGTTGAGCGCGCTTATCAATGAATTTGTGATAAGAAAGGATGTAGTTTTCATGAACGGATTAAAATTTATAAGAACAAGGTGCAATATGTCTTTAAATGAGTTAGCAGACATTCTGGATGTAAGCCGGCAACAGGTAAGTGCATGGGAAAACGGTGTAAAGACTATTTCTCAGAAAAGATTACGCCAGTTATCAGAGTATTTTGGTGTAGATGAAAAATTTTTTCTGGATATATCAGAGGATGATAAAGAGTTTATTGTTTCCAAAGCCCTGTACCGTCGTCAGGACAATGAAAAAGAGGTATATTGTTTTGTAAAACAGGGAGAGATGGCAGATGACTTCAAGTATAGACCGTTTTCGTATCCTGATTTTGAGGAATCCTTAGATGAACATATGATTCGTGCGAAGAGGAAGAAAAAAGATACAATAGAGGGAATACAAGAGGCAATGGGATATTTTGGCAAGCCGAATAAGATTATTGAGGAGATTTCTGCAATTAATCGTGGCTGCAAGGTTTATGATGCACTTACAAAATATTTGAGACAAATGCCAAATGAGGATCCGGGATCAATTATTTTGTATTATAATATGGCCAGAAATGTTCTTTTTTCGCTTTTGATTGCAAATGGATTGATGAGCCAAGAAGAACTTGAAAAGGAATTTAGATATAGTATTGGAAGTAAACTATATGATGACATGGAATGGATCTATGAAATAGCTGACATTTTCAAAAAGAGATATGATGATAAAGTGAAGTTGATCGAAGAAATAAGATCAAATTTAAAATAATAAGTAAAAATGTTCATAGTTGAGATGTCAGAAAATCATGGATATTCTTATGCTTTTTATTGCTGGAGAAAATCGTCAAAAATGAAATATATAAAAGTTGGGAGTCTGCTGGTATTGTGCTGGCAGACTTTCTTTGATCCTGAAAACAGGAAATTGGATTCTCTCCGCGGAAACTTTTATTCGGTAACTAAGTATTTGGAAAAGAGGAGCTTTTTTCCGCGGATATGATAAAATAATAGTTACAATGTATCCCAAGGAACTGTCAGGCGGAATGAAACAGGGAGTGGCTATTGCCAGAGCTTGTTCAGCACATCCGGAAGTGCTTTTGTTGAATGAACCTTTCAGTGCACTGGATGCGCAGACGAGGATTAAGCTTCAGTCGGGACTTCTGGATGCATGGGAGCAGGAAAAAAATTATAAAGAAGTAGCAAAACTGGTTAATTTATTACATGAAAATTGTTTCCACTTAGGATAAAGAACTGAATCAGTCGGAAATTGACTGTCTGCTGGTACAGAGTACATCCTATTCGCCAAAAGCACTTCTGGAAAAAGGTATGCAGGAACAAACTCTGGAACTGATTCGTTCTTATCTGGAAGAAAACAAATGGATTTTTCTCAGCAGCAATGAGATTGCCAGCAAAGTAAATCTTTCCAGGATTACCGTTCGCAGATATATGAATTATCTGGTGGAGAACAGGGAGATTATCAGCCAGATCGATTACTCTACAGGAGAGGAGACTGCTCTTCTGTAAAATATCAGAAGAACTGAAAAAATATGAGGCTTTATAAAATATACATGCTATAATAGGATCATCTGAATAATTCGTAAAGGAGACGAAAAGCTATGAACAGCATTTTTCACAGAATCAGTGTAAGAAAATATGAAGATAAACCAGTAGAAAAAGAAAAAATCATGGAAATCCTGAAGGCGGGAATGCAGGCGCCAAGTGCATGTAACCAGCAGCCATGGGAATTTTATGTGGTAACAGACAAAGAAAAAATCCAGAAATTATCCAAAGTAACACCATACACCGGCTGTGCAGCAGGGGCACCTGCAGTAATCGTACCGGTCTATCATACAGAAGGACTTGTTGCACCATCTTTTGCACAGATTGACATGTCTATTGCCCAAGAGAATATCTGGCTGGAAACAGATACTCTTGGTCTGGGTGGAGTATGGTTTGGCATTGCTCCGGTAGAAGAACACATGGAAAAAGTTCACAGACTTCTGGATCTTCCGGAAAATGTAAAAGTTTTT
>NZ_JBWJVP010000245.1:0-7809 GCF_056339915.1 Blautia sp. ZXY-1-B12
CGGAAAACATCCTTTTACAAAATATCCGGTAACCCAGGGACATGAAGTATCAGGAGAAGTGGTAAAAACAGGTGATGCAGTAACAGAATTTCATGTGGGACAGAAAGTAACAATTGAGCCACAGGTATATTGTGGACATTGTTATCCATGCCGTCACGGAAAATACAATCTCTGTGAAGAGCTGAAAGTAATGGGATTCCAGACAACAGGAACTGCATCCGAGTATTTTGCAGTTGATGCATCAAAAGTAACACCGATACCGGAAGATATGTCTTATGAAGAGGGCGCAATGATTGAGCCTCTGGCAGTAGCTGTTCATGGTGTTAAACAGATGGGCGATGTAACAGGAATGAATATTGTGGTGATAGGAGCCGGTCCGATCGGAAATCTGGTAGCGCAGTCTGCAAAAGGGATGGGAGCAGCTAAAGTTATGATCACAGATGTCAGTGATCTTCGTCTGGAAAAAGCAAAAGAGTGTGGAATTGACGTATGTGTCAACACAAGAAATAAAAATTTCGGGGAAGCAATGGTAGAAGCCTTTGGACCGGATAAGGCAGATGTTATCTATGATTGTGCAGGAAATAACATTACAATGGGACAGGCGATCAAATATGCAAGAAAAGGAAGCGTGATTGTGCTGGTTGCAGTTTTTGCAGGAATGGCTGAGATCGATCTGGCAGTTGCAAATGATCATGAGCTTGATATCAAGAGCACAATGATGTACAGACATGATGATTATGTAGACGGAATCAGACTGGTGAATGAAGGAAAAGTGCATTTAAGACCGCTGATCTCTAAGACGTTTGCATTTAAAGATTATCTGAAAGCATACCAGTACATTGACGATAACCGTGAGACTACAATGAAAGTGATTATCAATGTGCAGGAAAAATAAAATACCCTGCTGATCATAAGCATTATGTAAGACAAAGATATAATAAAAAGACTGCTGTAAAGAAGACATGAGTAAACGGAAAGACGGAGGAGGGCAGCAGGCAGGAGGAATTATGGAGAGTAAAAACGAAAATGTAAAAGTTCCGTTGATCAGTAAAATCGCATATGGATTTGGCGATGTAGGATGTAATTTCAGCTGGATGTTCGTCAGTAATTTTCTCATGATTTTTTACACAGACGTATTCGGAATCAGTATGGCAGCAGTCTCTGCCCTGATGCTGTTTTCGAGATTTTGGGATGCGATCAATGATCCGATCGTGGGTGGACTGACAGATAAAACCAAAACAAAATGGGGACGTTATCGTCCATGGCTTCTCATTGCAGCTCCGATCACGGCCGTGCTTCTGATTATGACATTCTGGGCACATCCGGACTGGTCGGACAGATCAAAGGTTATCTATATGGTAATTACATACTGTCTGCTGGTACTTGGATATACTTGTGTAAATATCCCGTATGGCACCCTTTGTGGAGCAATGACACAGGATATCGATGAACGTGCAAAGATTAATACATCACGTTCAGTATCTGCAATGGTTGCAATTGGAATTATCAATATCATTACAGTTCCACTGATTGGAAAACTTGGCAGTCAAAGTGCTAAAACCGGATACCTACTGGTAGCAATCATATACGGATGTATTTTTGCAGCCTGTCATTTCTTCTGTTTTGCAAAAACAAAAGAGCAGGTGATTATGCCGGAAAAAGAAAAAATATCCATAAAAGTGCAGTTAAGAGCGGTGATGCAGAACCGCCCATATATTCTGGCATTAATCGGACAGGTGTTATTCGGATTTACACTTTATGGAAGAAATGCAGATGTTTTATACTATTTCACTTATGTAGAGGGAAATGCATCCTACTATACTACATATTCCATGTGCATCATCATTCCATCCATTATCGGTGCTGCATGTTTCCAGCCTGTATTCCGCAAACTGAACAATAAAGGAAGAACTGCATCCATTTTTGCTCTCCTCACTGGAATTTCCATGCTCTGTATGTTCTTCTTTAATGTAAAAGAAACACCGGCAGCGTTCTATACACTTGCAGGAATTACACAGTTCTTTTTCTCTGGATTTAACACTGCAATCTATGCGATCATTCCCGACTGCGTAGAATACGGAGAGTGGAAAACGGGCTTAAGGAATGATGGTTTTCAATATGCATTTGTGTCACTGGGAAATAAAATTGGCATGGCAATAGGAACTGCGCTACTTGCAGCACTTCTTGGAAAATATGGATATGTGGCAAATCAGGTACAGAATCCGGCTGTCCTCAGTATTATGAGACATTCCTTTACTACAATTCCGGGAGTTTTATGGATAGTGACAGCAATTGTACTGTTTTTCTATCGCCTGAATAAAAAACGTTACAATGAAATTGTAGAAGACCTGAAAAAAAACCGGGTAAAATAAAGAGTGTCGTGAAGTGAATTGCGAATATCAACAGAGTCTCCTTGAGCAACATTAAAAAATCTGCTTAAGGAGATTTTTATGTCTGGAGTTTTTGTGGTTGTATTTTTGTTTTATATGGGTATAATGGTGAGATAAGTCTGCAGATGAAAGGAAGACAATGTTGACAATATAACGAAGGAGCGGAGTATTATGCTGAAAAGATTCACCAGATATGTAACCCAGAGTGTTGCCGGAATGATCGGGATTTCCGTTTATGTTCTGGCAGATACTTTCTTTATATCTGTATATTCCGGTGCTGATGGACTGGCAGTTCTCAATCTGATTCTGCCGGTTTATGGACTGATCTATGCGATTGGGGCTATGATCGGGATTGGTTCCGCTACCAGGTATGCCATAAGCAGGGCAAAAGGAAAAAATACAGAACATTATTTCGTACAGTCAGTAACCTGGAGCATACTGGCTGGCAGTTCCATTTATGCTGATCGGAATCTTTATTCCGGACAAAGCATTGGCTTTGCTGGGTGCAGATGCCGGACTGATCGGACTTGGACGAAACTATGTGAGAATTATTCTGATCGCAACACCATTCTTCATGTCAAATTATACATTTACTGCATTTGCCAGAAACGATGGAGCGCCTTCTGTTGCAATGATCGGTTCCATCAGTGGAAGTATCTTTAACATTATATTTGATTATATATTCATGTTCCCGGTCGGTCTGGGATTTTCCGGAGCCGGACTGGCTACTGCAATCTGTCCGATCGTAACAATGAGCGTCTGTACCATACACTACAGAAGTAGCAGAAACCATGTAGGATTCCATTGGAAAAAACCGTCATTCAGACACCTGATTTCCTGCTGTCAGCTGGGAGTTTCCGCATTTGTCGGTGAACTGTCTTCCGGTGTGATTGCTATTGTATTTAATTTTCTGATCCTTGGAATAGCGGGAAATATGGGTGTGGCAGCCTATGGAGTTGTGGCAAATCTTTCTATCGTGGCATTTGCAATTTTCAATGGTCTGGCCCAGGGAGCACAGCCCCTGATCAGTGAAAGCTACGGAAAAGGCCAGCTCATTCAGGTAAGAAAACTTCTGAAATGGAGCCTGCTCGTATGTCTTGCTGTAGAAGCACTGACCCAATTGATCATCTGGACTTCAACCGACACGCTAATCAGCATTTTCAACAGTGAAAACAATGTTCAGTTATTGAATTATGCACACACAGGACTGCGTCTGTATTTCCTTGGATTTATAGTGGCAGGAATCAATATTGTACTGGTGGCATATTTCTCAGCAGTAGATGAACCGAAAATCGCGATTGTCGGATCATTCCTGAGAGGAATTGTTGCTATTGTTATCTGTGCAGTTATACTTGCGAAATTATTTGGATTAAATGGAATCTGGATCTCTCTTCTTGCAGCGGAGACGGTTACGTTTCTGACGATTCTGTTTCTGGCATATAAAGACAGAAGAAAAAGAACCGAATAACACTGTTGAAAAGGAATTCTTGTATAAACCTCCAAACTGATGTAAGATAAGGTTACTCAGTTTGGAGGTTTTATTTTTATGTTTAACGAAATAAAAGATTTCGCTGCGCCGGAACTGGATGTATATGCCAGAACATCTGAAGTGCAGCTTTTACGATACTATGAACCGGAACCGGGAATTTTCATTGCAGAGAGTCCGAAAGTAATTGAACGAGCCCTGAAAGCAGGATACCAGCCAATCTCTTTTCTGGTGGAGCATAAAGATCTGGAAGGAGAGGCACAGGAAATCCTGAAACAATATTCGGATGTGCCGGTTTATACCGCGGAATATGAACTTCTGGTCAAGCTGACAGGATTTGCCCTTACGCGCGGAATGCTATGTGCAATGCGCAGAAATCCACTGCCATCTGTAGAGGAAATCTGCAGAAATGCCAGCCGCATAGCAGTTCTTGAAAATGTTGTAAATCCTACAAATATCGGAGCTATTTTTCGCTCAGCAGCAGCTCTCCATATGGATGCAGTACTTCTGACTGGCGGCTGGCAGTGATCCGCTTTATCGACGTGCAGCCAGAGTCAGCATGGGAACCGTATTCCAGATTCCTTGGACATATTTTGATAAAAAAACTGTATGGCCACAGGATGGAATGCAGACTCTGCAAAATATGGGATTCAAAACAGCGGCAATGGCTCTGCGTGACGATTCTGTAGGAATTGATGACAAAGCACTCCGGTCAGAAGAAAAACTGGCAGTCATTCTCGGAACTGAAGGTGACGGCCTTGCATCACAGACCATCGCAGACTGCGATTATACAGTAAAGATACCAATGTCCCACGGAGTAGATTCGTTGAATGTAGCTGCGGCAAGTGCAGTGGCATTCTGGGAGCTGGGACACAGGTAAGATATAACTCAGGAGGAAATGAAAAATGTCTTTGGAAAAAGCAGAAAAATATCTGGAAGAGAAAGGCTTTCTTGACCATGTGATCGAACTGGAAGCATCCACTGCCACAGTAACAGAAGCAGCAGAAGCCCTTCATGTAGAGCCGGGTATGATCGCAAAGACTATGTCCTTTTTGCAGAACGATAAAGCAGTCCTGATCTTAACAGAGGGTACAGCCAGAGTAGATAACCGAAAATATAAAGATACTTTTCATATAAAGGCAAAAATGATTCCATTTGATGAAGTAGAAAACATCATCGGTCACGCTCCGGGAGGGGTATGCCCGTTCGGAATTAATGAGGGAATTGAAGTCTACCTTGACGAAAGTCTGAAACAATTTACCACAGTATATCCGGCTGCCGGCAATGATCACAGTGCAGTAAAGCTCACAATCCCGGAACTGGAACAGGTAGCAGAGGCAAACGGATGGGTGGATGTGTGTAAAGAAACAGAAAACTGATCGTTCATGGTAACACCCATGCATTACATTTATATGAAAGAATCGGTTTTACCAGACTTGGCGTGATTCCCCAGGGATTCAGAATGCCGGATGACATTATGGACAAATACAAAGAACTTGTTTTTTCTTCACTCATCTTTATCTTCTTTGAAATAGTGAATATAAAAGGTGGAAAATTAATGAAAACAGTAAAAACTCCTGCGGGGATATTTACGATCAACAAAGTGAAAATTCCCTCAGCATACACATGTGCAGCAGAACAGAAAATAGAATATATCAGTGAAAATCATGTGCAGATTATCACTATGAATCAGGCAGTATCATTTGGAGATCAGATATTGTCCCCGAGAATCTGTCAAAGCTGTATGAATCCTGAAAAAATTACAATTTATCCACTGGAAATAGAATACTTTGGGGAAAAAGTGTTTTTTAAGGATCACTATAGTGTAAAAGAATGGAAAAAAGGCGATCCATTACCGGAAATCCATGAATGGTATCCGCACATAAAAAAAGCCAGATGCAACCCGTGCAGGAACTGTGGAAGATGTTAAAATTGCACACTTGTTACTGTTTACTCCATTCACAGTAACGTACACTTCTTTAAATGACAGAAACAGAATGATAGGGATTGTTATCAACAGGAAACAGGAATATAATATTTCTGTTAAGCAATATTTATCCAAAAGCAATAACTTAAATGGAGATAAAAAATGGATTACAGAAAATTCGGCGAATGCTATTACATAAGAATGGATCGTAATGATGAGATCATCAGTACAATCCTCGAAATATGTAAAAAAGAAAATATCAGATCAGCCACTTTTTCAGGGATCGGAGGATGCAAGGATGCAGAAATTCAGACCTTTATCCCAGAGACAGGCAGCTTCGAGGAACAGCGCATTTCCGGAATGCTTGAGTTGGTATCTTTAAACGGTAACGTGGTCACAGGTGAAAATAATACTTGTTACCATCATACCCATGCAGTATTTTCTTATAAAGATGGTGAACGACATTGCATGGCAGCAGGTCATATGAAATCAATTACTGTACTGTATACTGCAGAAATCGAACTTCATCCGGTAACAGGCGGAACTATCCGCCGCAAATATGATCCTGAAACAGGGACTGGATTCTGGGATTTTAATTGAATCAAGTAAGTCCCATGTTTCAATTGCGAAAAGCAATAAGCAGTGGGTAGATGTATGTAAAGAAACAGAAAACTGGTAGTTGACGGTATGATATGGAAAATGGAGGACAGAAGAATGGGTATTGTAATCAGAGAATATCAGACAGAAGACGTAACAGCAGCTATTACAATATGGAATCAGGTGGTAGAGGACGGTGTAGCATTCCCACAGGAAGAAAACCTGACAGAAGAAACAGGAGATGCTTTTTTCAAAGAACAGACTTATACAGGGATCGCAGTAAACACTGACAACAATGAAATTGTCGGTCTCTACATCCTGCACCCGAACAATGTAGGGAGATGCGGTCATATATGTAATGCCAGCTATGCAGTAAGGAGAGACCTCCGTGGTGAACACATTGGCGAGAAACTGGTTCTTGACTGCCTCGCACAAGCGAAAGTAAAAGGCTTCCGTATTATGCAGTTCAATGCAGTGGTTGCAAATAACACCCATGCATTACATTTATATGAAAGAATAGGTTTTACCAGACTTGGCGTAATTCCCCAGGGATTCAGAATGCCGGATGGACATTATGAAGATATTATTCCGCATTATTATGTGCTGTAGAACATAAAAGATTTTACTGCACCGGAACTTTTATAGTTACGGTAAATTAAAATATCTGTCAGGAAAGCAGGTGTGTGAAATGGGTGTGTATTTAAATCCCGGCAATGATAAATTTTATAAAGCAATCAATTCTGAGATTTATGTAGACAAAACAGAACTGATACAATATACCAATCGTGTTTTTAACACCATGCAGCAAAATGTCTGTGTAAGCAGACCAAGACGTTTCGGAAAGTCTATGACTGCAAATATGCTGGCTGCATATTACAGCAGAGGATGTCAGTCTGAAAAATTATTTGACGGACTTAAGATAAAAGAAGATTCATCTTTTTCAAAATATCTGAACAAATATAATGTTTTCTTTATAAATATGCAGGAATTCCTAAGCCGCAGTAAGACAGTAGAGAAAATGGTCCTGCGATTAAACCGGATTCTGATGCGTGACCTGAAACAGGAATATCCTGATGTGGACTATTTTGATGAAGAAGATCTTGCTGAAAGTATGCAGGATGTATATCAGCAGACAGGATGTCAGTTTGTGATTATTATAGATGAGTGGGATTGTATTTTCAGAGAATACAAGTCAGATAAAGAAGCACAGGAGCAGTATCTTGATTTTCTGCGGGATTTTCTTAAGGATAAATCTTATATTCATCTTGCTTATATGACAGGAATCTTGCCGGTAAAGAAATATGGAACACATTCTGCCCTGAATATGTTTGATGAATTTTCTATGATTTATGCAGGACCTCTGGCGAAGTTTGTGGGTTTTACAGAGACAGAAGTCAGAGAATTATGTG
>NZ_JBWJVP010000246.1:0-3288 GCF_056339915.1 Blautia sp. ZXY-1-B12
GCCTTCTCTATCATGGAAATATCTGTTGATGGATGATACTTCAGAACACTGTTTATCAGTTCTTTATAAAGCACCTCCGGACTTGTAAAATCATGCATGGTCTTTACTGCCGCATCTGCTCTCTTTACAGATTCCAGCTTCTCTTTTTCAACCTGCATTTCATCTTTTTTTGCTTCTGTACTTTTTGTTATCTCTGTCATATGCTCCCACCTGCCTGTCCTGCACAATCAGCTGTGCCTATTTACCATCATAACAAATTACGGACGCTACATCATACCCATTCAGTCTTTCGCGTCCCTTTAAACCTGCAAGTTCCATGAGAAATACAACCTTGACAACCTCACCGCCAAGCTGTTCCACCAGCTTGATCGCTGCTTCGATCGTACCGCCTGTTGCGATCAGATCATCAACGATAACCACTTTCTGACCTGGTTTTATGGAATCTTTATGCATTTCAATCTCTGCACTGCCATATTCCAGATCATAGCTTACAGATACTGTTTCGCGGGGAAGTTTGCCTTTTTTACGAATCGGTACAAATGGTTTATGAAGATTATATGCGATCGGTACACCAAAGATAAAGCCTCTGGACTCTGTTCCTGCAATCACGTCCACATCTATATCCTTAAGACAGTCCTGCATGGAGTCGATGGCCAACTGCAGGCCATCCGCATCCTGCAGAACACTTGTAATATCTCTGAAAATAATCCCCGGTTCAGGAAAATCCGGTATACTTAATACATAATCTTCAATTTTCTTCATTTTATTTCTCCTCCAGTGTGTGTTATATTGCTGTTCGCTCATAAATATTTTATAGTATATCACCTTTTTATTTCAGAATCAAGTTACTGTTAAGCCCTGACATTTGTATTTCCAGGCTTACCGGCGGTTACAAAACAGGCGGTAATATTAACAGTAATTCTGAATAATAATCTGAAGACTCTCTCGTCCCCTGAATCTGTTGATCTCCGGATAATAAGTAACAGAAATACTGTCTTTTTCCCTGATAAAGTTCACAAAATCCTCTGCTTCTCCGAAATAAATGCCTTCCACTGAAATCCCCTGCGGATCAAGAAGTTTTAATTTTACTACATTTTTATTTTTCCCGATAATACTGTAATCAAGCACTCTGAGATTTTTCTGTGCAAAGACCGGTTTTGTATTCCCTTTTCCAAAGGGTTCCAGAAGCAAAATCTGTTCTACCAGTTCTTTTGTAATATAAGACACAGGCATCGGCACATCAATCACGATCTTAGGACGCAATTCTTCGTCCGTCAACGTACAGTTGACATTGAGGCGTCTCCGGAATTCTTCTATATTTTTTTCTTCTATAGAAAGACCTGCTGCCATCGGATGACCTCCAAACTGTATCATCAGGTCTGCACATTTTACCAGTTCTTCATACATAGAGTAACTTTCTATTGATCTTCCGCTTCCTTTTGCACTTGTCTCACCGCCCGTCAATACAAAGGCAGGCCTGTGATATTTTTCCCTGATCCTGCCTGCTATAATACCGGCAAGACTTTCATGACAATCCGGAAGATAAACTACCAGTACTCTGTCATTTTTCAGCTCTGTAGTCTCTATGATCCGGATTGCCTCTTCTTTTCCTTTCTCAGTGAGAGCTTTTCGGCTCTGATTAAGAGCTGTAAGATCTCCGGCAAGCCTTGCTGCTTCTTCCTTTGTTTTTGCATTGAGAAGCGCAAGAGAACGGGCAGCTGTATCCAGTCTGCCACTGGCATTGATACATGGTCCCAACACAAATCCGATATGATAAGCTGTGATTTTAGCATCTTCCAGAGAATTTGCTCGGATCAGTTCCTGCAATCCTTTATTTTTGGTATTTTTCAGACGGCACAGCCCTTCTTTTACCAGAATCCTGTTCTCTCCCTGAAGATCCATAACATCTCCTACTGTTGCAATAGCCGCCAGTTCATAATAATCTTCCAGATCCTCTTCTGGAACACCAAATCTCTCGTAAAGTGCTGCAATATATTTAAAGGCCACCACTGCCCCACACAGGTTTTTATTCGGGTATGGACAATCATATTGTTTCGGATTCAAAATCGCATCTGCCGGCGGAAGCACCATCTGGCGTTCTCCCTTTTCCTCCCTGTAAGGAACCTCATGATGATCTGTAATAATCACTGTCATTCCCTTATCCTTTGCCATCTGGATTTCAGCAGCCGCAGCAATTCCATTATCACAGGTCACGATCGTATCGATCCGGTCCGTTTCCGCTCTTTCTATAAGATGTGCATGAATCCCATATCCGTCTGCAACTCTGTCCGGAATATAAGTATCCACATCTGCTCCGATCCTCGCAAGGCCTTTCATTAAAATGTATGTAGAGGTCACACCATCAATATCATAATCACCAATAATACGGACTTTTGCTTTCTGCGATATTTTTTTCTCCAGGATATCTACAGCTTTTTCCATATCCTTCATCAGCCAGGGAGAAGGAAGCTCTTGTACTGTTCCTGACAGATACTCTCTTATCTTATCTTCTCCGATCACATCTCTATTCCTGATCAGTCTCGCAATCACCGGATCAATATGAAACTGTTGACCGATCTGGTTAAAATCTGCTCTTTTTGCTGCTATTACCCATTTCTCCATATATTTTCTCTCCTCATAAAAATATCCCGGAGTTCTACCCCGGGATATTTCTGTCTGCCTGTTTTTCAGACACTTATTGTTTTATTCAGCATCATCATTCTGCTGTTTTTTAGCTGCTTCTTCGGCAGCCAGACGTTCAGCTACTCTTTTTCTGTTTTTCTTCTTTGGCTGAGTCGGATCTTTCTGTGATACATCACGTGCTTTCTTCGGCTTTGAAGAGGACTTTGCAGATGCGGAAGCTGCAGCAATTGCCGGCTGTCCTTTTCCTGCAAATTTCTTTTTCATCACATACCACAACGCACCTGTAATACATACAGAAGAATATGCACCGACAAGAACACCAACCATCAGAGGTGCTGCAAATTCACGGATAGAAGAAACACCCATGATATAAAGAACAGCTACCATAACAAAAGTTGTAAAAGAGGTATAAATACTTCTTGTAAGAGTCTGGGTGATACTTGTGTTTACAATTTCTGCCAGTTTTTCTCTGGAACCACTGTGAAGGTTCTCACGTATACGGTCAAAAATAACGATTGTAGCATTGATAGAATAACCTACGATCGTAAGCATGCAGGCAATAAATGTATTACCGACAGATACTCTGGCAATAGCATAGAATGCAAGTACAACCAGAACATCATGCAGAAGCGCCAATACCGCACT
>NZ_JBWJVP010000247.1:0-19943 GCF_056339915.1 Blautia sp. ZXY-1-B12
GGTTGGTTCACTTGCAGCACCGGCTTTCACTGTTCAGGCAGCAGATGATACATTAGTTTACTGGTCAATGTGGGAAGCTACAGAGCCACAGGGACAGGTGATTCAGGAAGCAGTTGACGCTTATACAGAACAGACAGGAGTTAAGGTAGACCTTCAGTTTAAGGGACGTACCGGAAACCGTGAAGCACTTCAGCCTGCACTGGACGGCGGCACACAGATTGATATTTTTGACGAAGATATCGACCGTGTAAACGGAATGTACGGTAAATATCTTCTGGATCTGGAAGACCTTGCGAAAGAGAATGACTATGAAGCAACTGCAAATGCAGGTCTGATGGCAGCATGCCGTGATGCCGGCGGCGGTACATTAAAAACAATTCCATATCAGCCAAACGTATTTGCTTTCTTCTATAACAAAGATCTGTTTGAGCAGGCAGGAATCACAGAAGAACCGAAGACATGGGATGAATTCAAAGATGTATGCCAGAAATTAAAAGATGCAGGAATCACACCAATGACTATGGATGATGCCTATGCAACATGTGTGATCGGATATCATCTTGCAAGACTGGTTGGCGAAGATAAAGTAAAAGAGATCGTAACTGAAGGTGAATGGGATGATCCTGCAGTTCTTCAGATGGCACAGGATATCGAAGAACTTGCATCTAACGGATATTATTCAGAGATGGTTGGTTCCAACGTATGGCCTGCAGGTCAGAACACAGAGCTTGCACTTGGAACAGCTGCAATGTATCTGAATGGCTCCTGGTTACCAAACGAAGTAAAAGAGATGGCAGGTCCTGACTTCCACTGGGGATGCTTCGCATATCCGGCACTTACAGACGGAGCAAACGGAATCGAAACAAACAACTTTGGTGCACAGGTATTTGGTATTAACAAAGATACAAAACTTGCAAAAGAAGCTTTTGATCTGATCACATTCCTTACAAAAGGTGAATACGACCAGAAACTTGCAGATGAAACTGTAGGTATCCCGGCTGATACAACAAACACAGAATGGCCGGCAATGGTTGAGTGTGCAAAACCTGTTATTGAGCAGAGCACAAACCGTTTCACATGGGCATGCGGTGTAGAATCCAACGTAGATATGACTCCGGTTATCAAAGAAAACTTCATCAAATTAATGGCAGGTTCCATTACAGCAGATGAATTTGTTTCCACTATGCAGGACGCAGCGAAATAAATAAAGAATTTATAGAGATGGTGGCATCGTATCTACGCTGCCGCCATCTGTCTTTTTGAATATCCGGGTTTCAAAGGCAAAAAGTCGTTCGTGCTTGCGCGATAAGACTTTTAGACTTGGAAACCGCCAGACATGAGGAAGTAGCGATTTACGAAGTAAATCAGCGGATTCCGAATGGCTGGAGGATTGCGGGAGCGAAGCGTAGCAATCCGTAGATATGGTATAACTTACAGAGGAGGTATTTATTTGAAGAAGAATAAAACGATGATCGTTGTATTTCTGACTCCGGCAGTTCTGCTGTTTCTGGGAATCTTTCTGTATCCGATCATCAGAACAGTGATCATGAGCTTTTTCAAGATCGACGGAGTTACAGATTCCATGGATTTATGGAAATTTGTAGGATTTGGCAACTATACAAAGCTGATGAGTACCAGCTTATTTAAGACTTCATTTTTTAACCTGTTTCGTATCTGGCTGATCGGCGGTCTGGTGGTAATGAGCCTGTCTCTTTTATTTGCAGTTATTCTTACCAGTGGAATCAGAGGAAAGAAATTTTTCCGCGCGATCATTTATATGCCAAATATTGTCAGTGCAGTAGCGCTTGCTACTATGTGGCTACAGTATGTATACAGTCCAAGATATGGCTTGTTGAAAGATCTTTTTACAGCACTGCATCTGGACAATCTGGCAAAGATTCAGTTCCTGGATAATGACCACAAATTCTGGGCACTGTTGTTTGCATATTGTTTTGGAATGGTTGGATACCATATGTTAATCTGGCTCAGCGGTATTGAGCGTATCAGCCCTGAATATTATGAGGCGGCAACCATTGACGGAGCGACCAAACCGGCACAGTTCCGTTACATGACACTTCCATTGTTAAAGGGAGTATTTAAGACAAACATTACCATGTGGTCTGTAAGCAGTGTAGGCTTTTTTGTATGGTCACAGCTTTTCTCCACAGTAACTGCAGACACACAGACAATTACCCCTTATGTTTATATGTATATGCAGATTTTTGGCGGCGGCAATACAGTTACAGAACGAAATGCAGGTCTGGGAGCTGCCATTGGTGTACTGCTCAGTGTCTGCGTAGTCATTGTATTTACAATCTGTAACAGAGTGATCAAAGATGATGATCTGGAATTCTAAGGAGGGATGAGAAATGGCAAAAGAAAAAGAGGCACGCAGACCCTTTAATCTGAAAAAAGAAGTCAAACTCCTGCCGGGATACATCATTCTGCTGCTCTGGGTAATCTTTACCATTGCGCTTCTGGGATGGGTATTCGGGGCAAGTTTTTCAACAACAGCAGAAATCTTCCAGGGAAAAGCCCTGAAGTTTGAGTCCGGGTTACATTTTGAAAACTATGCAAAAGCATGGAACGGTGCCGGAGTTGCAGGATTCTTCGGAAACTCTCTGATTTATTCAGTGATTTCCTGCACAATTCTGGTCCTGGTGTGTGCACCTGCAGCTTATGTACTGTCCAGATTTGATTTTATTGCAAATAAATTCATCCAGACCAGCTTCGTATCTGCCATGGGTGTTCCGGCAATCATGGTTGTTCTTCCTCTTTTCAGTATTATTTCCGGTATGGGAATCCTGAATAATGTGGCTGCAGGAAGAACTGTACTGATCATATTGTATGTAGGAATTAATGTACCTTATACGACCATTTTCCTGCTTACATTTTTCAGCAATATTTCCAGAACCTATGAGGAAGCGGCAGCAATCGACGGATGCCCTCCCATGCGTACTTTCTGGAAAATCATGTTTCCCATGGCACAGTCAGGAATCGTAACAGTAACAATCTTTAACTTTATTAATATCTGGAACGAGTATTTCCTGTCACTGATCTTCGCAAGCTCGGATAAGCTGAAACCTGTTGCACCCGGACTTTATGGAATGATCAACTCCATGAAATATACAGGTGACTGGGCCGGAATGTTTGCAGCAGTGATCATTGTATTCCTGCCGACATTTATTCTGTATATTTTCCTGTCTGAGAAGATCATCGGTGGTGTTACCGGTGGCATTAAGGGATAATATTAGAGGACAGCAGGACAATAACAATTGTTTGCGATGTTACTGTTCACACACCACTATCCCGCGAGGTGTTTTGGCATGAATATGCCAAAATCCCGAGACATACAAGCCAAAATTCCATTGCCGCAGGCAATCTGGAATGAATTTTGGCTACGTTACTGTGAACGGAGTGAACAGTAACGTTTGCGATTGTGAAAGGTATTATGTAACACGTTTTGACCTCGAAATCATAGTATGATAAGATGAATGTAAAAAGTTACCAGGTAATCTGAGAGTAACGAAAAACATTTAAAGAAAAGAGGAAAAAAATTATGAAGAAACCAGTATTAGTAGTTATGGCAGCAGGTATGGGAAGCCGTTACGGCGGTCTGAAACAGATCGATCCGGTGGACAAAGAGGGACACATCATCATGGATTTCTCCATTTATGATGCAGTACAGGCCGGATTCCGGAAAGTAGTATTTATTATCAAAAAAGAAAATGAGGCAGACTTCAGAAGCGCCATCGGTGACCGCCTCAGCAATCAGCTGGAAGTATCATATGTTTTCCAGAATCTTCACAATATTCCGGAAGGCTATGAAGTACCGGAAGGACGTGTGAAACCATGGGGAACCGGACATGCCGTATTAAGCTGTATCAATGAAATCGACGGACCATTCGTTGTAATCAATGCAGATGACTATTATGGAAGCCATGCATTTAAGATGGCATATGATTTCCTGACAGAGAACGAAGATACCGCAGATACTTACAGATATATGATGGTCGGCTATAAACTGGAAAATACTTTGACAGAGAATGGCCATGTGGCAAGAGGTGTGTGCGTTACAGATGAAGAAGGACATCTTCTTAAGATCAACGAGCGTACCCATATCGAAAAGCATGACGGCGGCACAGCTTATACAGAAGACGATGGAAAAACATGGACTATGCTTCCGGAAGGCAGTACAGTATCCATGAATATGTGGGGATTTTCCGCAAGTATCCTAAAAGAGCTGAAAGACAGATTCCCTAAATTCCTGGATGAGAATCTGAAAGTAAACCCGCTGAAATGCGAATATTTCCTGCCATTTGTAGTAGATGAACTTCTCGGTGAGAAGAGAGCAACTGTAAAAGTTCTGAAATCTATGGATAAATGGTATGGTGTAACCTACAAAGAAGATAAACCTGTGGTAGTAGCTGCCATTCAGAATTTAAAAGATGGAGGGCTGTATCCACAGAAATTATGGGAGGAATAATTGAGTGGAAATTAACCGGGAAATAAAGAATATCACCAGTGCATTTGTTCTGGAAGATAATCTGACAGAATGTGTTCCTTATGGAAGCGGACATATCAATGATACTTACCGACTGACTTACGGTACAGGCAAACATTATATTCTTCAGAAAATGAACAGGAGTATTTTTACCAAACCTGTGGAACTGATGGAGAATGTCAGCGGTGTTACTGCCTGGCTGAAGAAAAAGATCCAGGAAAACGGTGGAGATGTGGAGAGAGAGACTCTGAATCTTGTGATGACAAAGGATGGACTTCCTTATTATGTAGATGAGGACGGGGAATACTGGAGAGTATATTTATTCATTGAAAATGCAACATGCTATGATATGGTAAAAGATGAGGAAGATTTTTACCAGAGTGCAGTTGCTTTCGGGCATTTCCAGAGGCTGCTTGCAGACTATCCGGCAGAAACTCTTCATGAGACTATCGTAAATTTTCATAATACGGTGGACAGGCTGGATAAGTTTAAAACTGCTGTGGAAAAAGATATATGTCACAGAGCAGCAGATGTGGAAAAAGAGATTCAGTTTGTGCAGGACCGCACAGAACTGGCACATGTCCTGTGCGATATGCAGGATCAGGGAAAGCTGCCGTTGCGTGTTACACATAATGATACCAAGCTGAATAACATTATGATTGATAATGCAACGGGAAAAGCCATCTGTGTGATTGATCTTGATACTGTAATGCCGGGGCTTTCCGTAAATGATTTCGGTGATTCTATCCGCTTTGGCGCAAGTACCGGAGCAGAGGATGAGAAAGACCTGACGAAGGTGTCCTGCGATCTTCACTTGTATGAAGTTTATGTCAAAGGTTTCATTGAAGGTTGTGGCGGTGCACTGACTGAGACAGAACTGGATATGCTTCCCATGGGAGCAATCCTTATGACCTTTGAATGTGGAATGCGTTTCCTCACAGACTATCTGGAGGGAGATCATTATTTCAAGATTCACAGAGAGGGACATAATCTGGATCGTTGCAGAACACAGTTCAAACTGGTGAAAGACATGGAAGAAAAACTTTCCCGGATGAAAGAGATTGTAAATAAGTATAAACAGGTATAAAAAAATGTACATGTCCATAAAGACTTGTGTTTATGAACTGATTCGGATAGAATTATCCTGCGGGGATATGAGAAAAATCATATTTTCGCAGGATTTTCTACAATACATGATGTGCCAGGAAACGGTATTTTACAGTTCTGAATATAGGGTGCTGTAAAATACAGAGGTAAATTTTGCAGATGTGAAACAGGATATCCGCAGAATTTTATAGATTACACTCAGAATTATCAAGGATATTTCTGATACTGTGAACTAATATAGGTATTGTTGAAAGAGAAAAAAACAGAAATTGCAAAAAACAGGTATTGTAGCAGGAAGACAGGTTAGGAGGAATTATTATGGCAATTTTAGTTACAGGTGGAGCAGGCTATATTGGAAGCCATACAGTTGTAGAATTGCAGAATGCAGGATATGATGTTGTAGTTCTGGATAACTTAAGCAATGCAAGTGAGAAATCTCTGGAAAGAGTTTCCAAAATCACAGGCAAACCAGTGAAATTCTACAAAGCAGACATCCTGGACCGCGATGCTTTAAATGAAGTTTTTGATAAAGAAGATATTGATTCCTGTATTCATTTCGCAGGTCTGAAAGCAGTTGGAGAATCCGTTGCCAAACCCTGGGAATATTACGAAAATAACATTGCAGGAACCTTAACACTGGTAGATGTCATGAGAAAACATAATGTAAAGAACATTATCTTCTCCTCATCTGCAACTGTATACGGAGACCCGGCAATCATCCCGATCACAGAAGAGTGCCCGAAAGGACAGTGCACAAATCCATATGGATGGACAAAATCCATGCTTGAGCAGATCCTGACCGACATTCAGAAAGCAGATCCGGAATGGAACGTAGTTCTTCTCCGTTACTTTAACCCGATCGGTGCTCACAAGAGCGGAACTATCGGAGAGAATCCAAACGGAATCCCGAACAACCTGATGCCATATATCACACAGGTTGCAGTAGGTAAACTGAAAGAACTTGGGGTATTCGGAAATGATTATGATACTCCGGACGGAACAGGTGTGAGAGATTACATTCACGTAGTTGACCTTGCAAAGGGACATGTAAAAGCTCTTAAGAAAATCGAAGATAATTCCGGATTAAGTATCTACAACCTTGGTACAGGAAAAGGCTACAGTGTTCTTGATATTGTGAAGAATTTTGAAGCTGCTACAGGTGTTAAAATTCCATATGTGATCAAGCCACGTCGTCCAGGCGATATCGCAACCTGCTATTCCGATGCTTCCAAAGCAGAGAGAGAACTGGGATGGAAAGCCGAAAACGGTATTAAAGAAATGTGTGCAGACTCCTGGAGATGGCAGTCCAATAACCCGAATGGTTATGAAGAATAATTAATTAAATCAACTGAATACAGGTGCATTTAGCAACTTACCTGCGGAAAATCAATATCCCCCACACATGGAAGGAATGTTCATGCGTGGGGGATGTTTTTAAATTATAATCCTAGTTCTCTTTTCAGATTTTCAGCAGAGATGGATGGTTGATAATCAGGCTCGCCAGCTTCATATCGGCGTAGTGCTTCCAATTCTTCTGGGTCTGGTTCTATTTCTTCAACGTCGGACAAAATAAATGATGCCTGAATTAAGTTCCAGACTTTTTCAGCCTCTTCTTCGCTCATAATTGTAACTGCACCTATAATTCTTTCTTTTACATTAGACATGATACTCACACTCCTTTATATATTTGTCCGCGATTTCCCACATCTATGATATCAACAACGAATCCATTGACATCGAATAGTACTCTGTAATTTCCAACACGAAGTCGATAGCCGGAGATACCTTGTAATTTTTTGATATTTCCCTCTAATGGTAATTTGCTGATAGCAGTAAATAGTCGATACTGTGTTGTTTTATCTTGCTTTCGTAAAAATTTTTCAGCCTTTTTAGAATATGTGATTTGAAACAAAGAAATGCTCCTTTTCCGGGGTTTCCGGGATATTTAGAATTTTTATCTTTGGTAGAAGCAGATATGTTTCGGCTTGTTTTTAATATAGCATATAAAAATATTGGAAGCAACTTTAATGTAGGATTGGCGATGTGATTTTTTTCGGCTATAATAGATAAAAGAAAGGAGAGGACGCATATGAAAGTAGCAGCAATTCAGATGCCCACAGTAAAAGATAAAATACAAAATATCCGTACTGCCGGCACTTATATAGAAAAAATAAAGGCAGAAAATCCGGACTTTGTAATCCTTCCGGAGATGTTCTGTTGTCCGTATCAGACCGAAAACTTCCCAATTTATGCAGAAAAAGAAGGTGGTCCATCCTGGCAGGCAATGTCTGATTATGCCAGAAAGTATCATATTTATCTGATCGCAGGTTCCATGCCGGAAGCAGATGATGTGGGAAAGGTTTACAACACTTCTTATATTTTTGACAGAGATGGAAAACAGATTGGCAAGCACAGAAAAGCTCATCTCTTTGATATCAATGTAAAAAATGGCCAGTACTTTAAAGAATCAGATACTCTGACTTCGGGAGATCATGCCACAGTATTTGATACTGAATTTGGGAAAATGGGTGTCATGATCTGCTACGACATCCGCTTCCCGGAGTTTGCCCGCACAATTGTACTGGACGGTGCAAGGATGATTTTCGTCCCGGCAGCATTTAATATGACCACAGGTCCGGCACACTGGGAACTGACTTTTCGTGCAAGAGCCCTTGACAATCAGATCTACATGCTTGGATGTGCTCCTGCCAGAGATACACAGGCAGGATATATTTCCTGGGGACATTCTATTGTAACAAATCCATGGGGAAAGGTTATGAAACAGTTGGATGAGAAAGAGGGCATTTTAATAGAAGAAATAGATTTGGACCGGGAAGACCAGATCAGAGAGCAGCTTCCATTATTAAAACACCGCAAATCTGAAATGTACCATTTATAGGAGAACACATTTTTTTCGCAGACTGACCATAGATCAAACATATTTATTAGATATAGTAATACCATTAACAAAAACAAAAGAAACAGAGAAAATTCAAAATAGAAAGAACAGAGAGGCATATGGAAATGACAGAAACAACAAAGAGAACAACAAAAGTATGGGCACACAGGGGTGCCAGCGGATACAGACCGGAGAACACTCTGGAAGCATTTGAACTTGCCATCAGACAGGGCGCAGACGGAATCGAAATGGATGTACATACTTCCGCAGACGGCGAACTCATCGTTATGCACGACGAAAACGTAGACCGCGTCACAGACGGAACCGGACTGATCAAAGATATGACACTGGCTCAATTGAAAGAATTAAAAGTCAGTACACCCGCAGAACCATCAGGAATTTATCACATTCCAACTCTGGCAGAAGTACTGGAGCTCATGCGCACCACAGACATGATGGTAAACATTGAACTAAAGAACAGCATCTGCTTCTATCCGGGAATGGAAGGGAAAATCCTGAAACTGGTAAAAGAAATGAACATGGAAGACCAGCTGATCTATTCCTCCTTTAACCATTACAGCCTGTTACAGTTAAAACAGCTGAATGACCATGTACAGACCGGAATCCTTTTCAGTGACGGATGGGTAAATCCAGCCATGTACGCTAAAAATCTCGGAATCAACGCCGTACACCCGGCAGTTTACCACCTGAAATACCCACAGTTCATGGAAGAAGTTAAACGTGCCGGCCTGAAAATGCACGTATGGACCGCCAACAAACCAGAACATATCCAGCTTGTAAAAGATGCAGGCGCAGAAGCCGTCATCACCAATTATCCGGACAGAGCATTAGAGATTGTAAATAGTTAAGAGGATAAAATCATCCACTTCAGTATTTTCTTGATTCAATCAAATAAAGATATTGACAGATGCGCCTGACAATGATAATTTAAAGATAAATAGAGGGTAAATGAAGAAATTTCTGACAAAATCTAAGACGTGAGACATAGGTGAGGTGTCCTATATCTGATGAAGAGGAGGAATGAGTATGCAGTGGAATACAAATGCATTTGTTGGTACAATACTTGTTGTTTCTTTGATTATTATCAGTATCGTAAAACCAGGCGGTATTATTGAAGAAAAAATTACTTCCAATGGAAAACTTGATGCAAGAAAAGCATACAATACCCTTGGAATCAGCATGACGATATGCCTTTTAAATGGCGGATTAATATTGTATGCTGGTGATCAGCGCCCGATTTTATTAATCCTCGCAATTATCATTTTTGCGTTGGATATTTTCCTTACGATTAGATATGTAAACAGTGGAAGAATAGACAGAAAATAGTATAATAAAAATCTCCTCCTGTTCATATGAAATAATCATATGTTCAGAGAGGAGATTTTTTATGCTATTGTGAAATTATTTCTGCAGCTTCTTAGCATGCTCAGATTTCGGCTCGCAAGTAAGCTCTACGCCCAGCTTACGGAACTCCAGAATATCCACCTGAGACAGCAGCACAGAAGTATGAACCTGGCAGCCTTTTAAGTTCGGGATCTGCTGAAGGGCAAGCTTCGCATCTTCGTTGTCAGCGGCACTGATGGAAAGTGCGATCAGAGTCTCATCAGAATGCAGTCTCGGGTTCTTGCTTCCGAGATATTCGGTCTTGAGTGTCTGGATTGGTCTTAAAGCTTCAGGAGAAATAACATGTTTGCTGTGATCAATTCCGGCAAGTTCTTTCAGTGCATTCAGGATCAGGGCAGAGGATGCGCCAAGCAGGTCGGAAGTCTTTCCTGTGATAATGCGTCCGTCATTGAGTTCCATGGCGGCAGCAGGAGCACCGGTTTCTTCCTCACGCTGTAATGCGGCAGTAACAACCTTACGGTCTTCTTTGCTGACGTGTGCCTGTTTCAGCAGAAGCTCAATCTTATAAACTTCTTCTTCGCGGCCTGTTCCGCGAACCAGAGCTTCCATGCTCTTATAATATCTGCGGATGATCTCCTGACGTGCAGCTTCCTTGCAGACTTCATCATCAACGATGCAGTTACCGGCCATATTAACGCCCATATCTGTGGGAGATTTGTAAGGGCACTCGCCCATGATCTTTTCAAACATAGCCTGAAGAACAGGGAAAACTTCAACGTCACGGTTGTAGTTAATAGTAGTCTCACCATATGCTTCCAGATGGAACGGGTCGATCATGTTCACATCATTTAAGTCAGCAGTAGCTGCTTCATATGCCAGATTTACCGGATGCTTCAGCGGGATATTCCAGATTGGGAAAGTTTCAAATTTGGCATATCCTGCCTTGACACCGCGCTTGTATTCATGGTAAAGCTGAGAAAGGCAGGCGGCCATTTTTCCGCTTCCAGGTCCTGGAGCAGTGATGACAACCAGTGGTCTTGTTGTTTCGATATAATCGTTCTTGCCATATCCCTCATCACTTACAATAAAGGAAGTATTATTCGGATAACCCGGGATCAGATAAAGCACGTATACTTTGATTCCAAGCTTCTCCAGACGTTTCTTAAACGCATCTGCGCTTTCCTGTCCGGAATACTGGGTGATGCAGACACTTCCTACATAAAGTCCGCGCTCTGTAAAGACTTCCATAAGGCGGAGTACATCTTCATCATAAGTGATACCCAGGTCACCTCTGACTTTATTTTTATCAATATCAGCGGCGCTGATTACAATAACGATCTCTGCCTGATCAGAAAGTTGCATCAGCATACGCAGTTTGCTGTCCGGCTCAAATCCCGGAAGAACTCTGGAAGCATGGTAGTCATCAAAAAGCTTGCCGCCAAATTCCAGATAAAGTTTGTTTCCAAACTGGTTAATACGTTCCCGAATATGTTCGGACTGCATTTTCAGATACTTGTCGTTGTCAAATCCTATCTTCATTTGTTCATTTCCTTTCCTCATCACATTTTTAGCACTGCCCATTTGGAATATCCCGGGACATACAGCGCAAATTTATGCGGTCAGCATAAATTCTGTGTATTGCGGAGTGCATTACCGGGAACAAAGTGAGCAGTAATCAGTTTGTCAATAGTATACTACAAAAAGAACGGTTTGTAACAGAGAAATTTAGAAAAATACAAATAAATTTTGTTACTGCTGAAAAAACACAGATTCTGTTTTCAGTAACAGAAATCCGGATATAACGTAAATTTCACAATCTCGCAGTTGATTTATAGAATAATTCTCTTTATAATAAGAACGATAACGTTTAGGAGGAATGAAATGGATAATCATATGGATAACAATCCGAATGGCAATCGTCCTGATAATAATAAAGGTCCGGGCAGACAGGGCCCGAACAAGAATCATCAGTCGATACTGGCCTTTCTGGTATGCCTCCTGGTAACTCTGGTATGTTTCGCCATGTTTACCAATATGCTCAAGGATAATTCGAGTGAGATCACTTATGATAAATTTATTGAGATGGTAGATGATGGAGATGTGAAAGAGGTTACGCTTCAGTCAAATACACTGACGATCACGCCGAAACATCAGTCATCAGGATTTTCAGAAGAAGTTTATTATGCCAATCAGATGGAGTCAGTAGATAAGCTGACAGAGAGACTTGAAGGAACAGGAATCAAGTTTGAGTATAAGAAGCCGGATGCAGCGGGAGAGATTATCTCCATGCTTGTAAGTGTGCTCCTGCCGACGATTGTGCTTTTTGTACTGTTGATGGTATTTATGCGCCGCATGAATAAGGGCGGCGGAATGATGGGAGTCGGTAAGAGCCGCGCGAAAGCCTACATTCAGAAGGATACGGGGATTACCTTTAAGGATGTGGCAGGGCAGGATGAGGCTAAGGAATCATTGCAGGAGGTGGTGGATTTCCTGCATAATCCCGGCAAATATACCACCATCGGAGCGAAGCTGCCGAAAGGAGCTTTGCTTGTAGGACCTCCGGGAACCGGTAAAACACTTCTGGCAAAGGCAGTAGCAGGAGAGGCACATGTGCCGTTTTTCTCCCTGTCAGGTTCTGAGTTTGTGGAGATGTTTGTAGGTGTGGGTGCATCACGTGTCCGCGATCTCTTTGAGGAAGCAAAGAAGAATGCACCATGTATCATTTTTATTGATGAGATTGATGCAATCGGAAAGAGCCGAGATTCTCATTATGGCGGCGGCAATGATGAGCGTGAGCAGACCCTGAACCAGCTTCTTGCGGAAATGGACGGATTTGACACTTCAAAGGGACTTCTGATCCTGGCTGCTACCAACCGTCCGGAGGTTCTTGATCCGGCACTTCTTCGTCCGGGACGTTTTGACAGACGTGTCATTGTGGACAGACCGGATTTGAAGGGAAGAATCGAGATCCTGAAGGTTCATGCAAGAAATGTACATCTGGATGAGACTGTTGATTTTGAGAACATTGCACTTGCAACTTCCGGGGCAGTGGGTTCGGATCTGGCTAATATGATCAACGAGGCTGCTATCCTTGCTGTTAAGAGTGGACGCAGCGCAGTATCCCAGAAAGATCTTCTCGAAGCTGTTGAAGTAGTTCTGGTAGGTAAAGAGAAGAAGGACAGAATCCTCAGTGCACAGGAGCGCAGGATCGTATCCTATCATGAGGTAGGACATGCACTGGTAAGCGCCCTGCAGAAAGATGCAGAGCCTGTACAGAAGATTACTATTGTGCCGAGAACTATGGGGGCACTTGGTTATGTAATGCAGGTACCTGAGGAGGAGAAATATCTCAATACCAAGAAGGAACTGGAAGCAATGCTGGTGGGATATCTTGGCGGACGTGCAGCAGAGGAACTGGTATTTGACACTGTCACAACCGGGGCGGCCAATGATATTGAGCAGGCTACCAAAGTGGCAAGAGCCATGATCACACAATACGGTATGTCTGATAAATTCGGACTTATGGGTCTGGCTACACAGGAGAGCCAGTATCTCAGCGGAAGAGCAGTGTTAAACTGTGGCGATGACACTGCCACAGAGGTTGACCATGAGGTAATGGTACTTCTCCATAATTCCTATGAGGAAGCCAAGAGACTGATCGGCAGCCACAGAGAAGCACTTGATAAGATTGCTGCTTATCTGATCCGCAGGGAAACCATTACAGGTAAGGAATTTATGAAGATTTTCCATGCGGTAGAGCGTGGAATCGAGATTCCGGAAAATCTGGATGATCTGGTAATTCCGGAGGAAAAACAGAATACAGTAACGCTGGATAAGCCAGAGATTCAGTGATACAATAACAGAGTCGGAAACGAAATAATTTCCGGCTCTGTTTTCGTATCGCAGGAAGTTACGCTGTAATATCTCATGGATACGAAAAGCATTCAGGGCAGGATTTTTTGTATAGAGGAGAGTTTATGTTTCAGATAGAAGAAGAACTGAAAAAACTTCCGGGCAAGCCGGGGGTTTACATTATGCATGGGGAGAAGGACGAGATCATCTATGTTGGAAAAGCCGTCAGTCTGAAAAACAGGGTGCGTCAGTATTTCCAGAGCAGCAGAAATAAGGGCGCAAAGATTGAACAGATGGTTACTCATATTACCAGATTTGAGTATATTATCACAGATTCGGAATTGGAAGCCCTTGTGTTGGAGTGTAATCTGATCAAGGAGCACAGACCGAAATATAATACCATGCTCAAAGATGATAAGAGTTATCCGTTTATCAAAGTCACAGTAAATGAGGAATATCCCAGAGTCCTTTTTGCCAGAAGAATGAAGAAAGACAAGGCGAAATATTTCGGACCATATACAAGTGCCGGTGCTGTAAAAGATGTGATCGAGCTTGTGCGAAAACTTTATAAGGTGCGATCCTGTAATCGGGTATTGCCAAGAGATTGTGGGAAGGACCGTCCATGTCTGTACTATCACATGAAACAGTGCAGTGCGCCATGCCAGGGCTATGTGAGTTCAGAAGAATATAAGAAAAATATCGCAGAACTGCTGAAATTTCTCAATGGAGACTTTAAGGATACGATTGATATGCTTACCGACAAAATGATGGCAGCTTCCGAAGAAATGCGTTTCGAGGATGCCATGGAATACCGGGATCTGATCCGCAGTATCCAGAAGATCGGAGAACGTCAGAAAATTACAGGTTACGGAGAGGAAGATAAGGATATCATCGCAGTTGCCATGGATGAAAGCCTCGATCTGCGGGAGCAGGATGCTGTTGTACAGGTATTCTTTGTCCGGGGAGGCAAACTGATCGGGCGGGAGCATTTCTATCTGCGTGTGGCGCGTGGCGATACAAAGGCTCAGGTATTATCCAGCTTTATGAAGCAATTTTATGCCGGAACTCCGTTTATCCCACGTGAGATTATGCTGCAAAAAGAAATCGAAGATGCCAAGATCATAGAGGAATGGCTTACAGATCGAAGAAAACAGCGAGTCTATATCAGGGTACCGAAGAAAGGTACGAAAGAGAAGCTGGTAGAGCTGGCAGAAGAGAATGCAAAGATGGTTCTGGATAAAGACAGAGAGCGTATCAAACGTGAAGAAGGAAGAACCATCGGAGCAGTTCATGAAGTGGAAGAGTGGCTTGGACTGTCGGGGATCAGGCGTATGGAAGCTTATGATATTTCCAATATCAGTGGTTTTGAATCTGTAGGCTCCATGGTTGTCTATGAGAAAGGAAAGCCAAAGCGCAGTGATTACCGCAAATTTAAGATAAAGTGGGTGCAGGGACCGAACGACTATGCAAGCATGGAAGAAGTACTTACCAGACGATTTACTCATGAGGGAAAAGATGAGTTTGACAGCTTTTCTATTATGCCGGATCTGATCCTGATGGATGGTGGAAGAGGACAAGTGAATATTGCGTTAAAAGTTCTGGATAATCTGGGAATAGAGATTCCTGTCTGTGGTATGGTCAAGGATGACCATCACAGAACCAGAGGATTGTATTACAATAATCTTGAAATTCCCATTGATACAGACAGCGAAGGTTTCCGCCTGATCACCAGAATTCAGGATGAGGCGCACCGCTTTGCCATTGAATTTCACCGATCTCTGAGAAGTAAAGATCAGGTACATTCTCTGTTGGATGATATCCCTGGTATCGGTGAAACCAGGCGGAAAGCATTGATGCGGAAATTTAAGTCTGTTGAGAATATCAGAGATGCATCACTGGAAGAACTTACAGAGACAGAAAGCATGAATGCAGGAAGTGCACAGAAAGTCTATGAATTTTTTCATGGAGCTGGTGAGAAAAAAATATAAAATATGTAAAAATATTCGGGGGTTCTTCTACATATTACCCAAAGACTCTCGTTTTTTGTAATTGAAGTTGTATATAGTGATGTGATATAATAAAAAAGACGTGAAATTTACTATGAAAGTTCCGGACGACAGCTATAAATGAGTTATGTCTGTATGAACAGGTTTTGAGATAGCGGACAGACCGGGCTTTCAGATTTTGAACTGAAAAGGAGAAATAAATGAAGGGTGTACAGTTGACAAAATTAGTTCAGGAACTGGGACTTCACAACCTGACTCCTGAAATTGATCTGTCTGAGATTGTGATCAAGACAGCGGAGATCAACAGACCGGCATTGCAGCTGACAGGATATCTGGAGCATTTTGCAAATGAACGGGTACAGATCATCGGATATGTAGAGTATACTTATCTGATGCAGCTCAGTGATGAGGAACGGAAATTTAAATATGAAAGATTTATTTCCAGCAAGATTCCCTGTGTAATTTTCAGTACAATGACAAGACCATCACAGGATATGATCGATCTGGCAGTTAAATATAATGTTCCGACTTTCGTGACAGAGCGTACAACTTCCAGTTTTATGGCTGAGATTATCCGCTGGCTGGGTGTACAGCTGGCACCATGTATTTCCATCCATGGTGTGCTTGTGGATGTATATGGTGAAGGTGTCCTGATCACAGGTGAGAGCGGAATTGGCAAGAGTGAGGCTGCGCTGGAACTGATCAAACGAGGACATCGTCTTGTCAGTGATGATGTTGTAGAACTTCGTAAAGTCAGTGATGTGACGCTGGTGGGTTCGGCACCGGATATCACAAGACATTTCATTGAACTTCGTGGTATTGGTATTATCGATGTCAAAACTCTGTTTGGTGTTGAGAGCGTTAAGGATACACAGTCTGTGGATCTGGTTATCAAACTGGAAGAGTGGGACAGAGACAAAGAATATGACCGTCTCGGCCTGCATGAGGAATATACAGAGTATCTTGGAAATAAGATTGTATGCCATTCTCTGCCTATCCGTCCGGGACGTAATCTGGCTATTATCGTTGAATCTGCGGCAGTTAACCACAGACAGAAGAAGATGGGATACAATGCAGCGGAAGAGCTGTACAAACGTGTTCAGGCAAATCTTGCAAAGAAACGTGAAGAAAAATAATTTAAAGTAATTTGGAGGATATCAGATATTATGGGAAAGTATTGTTTTGGAATTGACGTTGGTGGTACATCTGTAAAATGTGGACTCTTTCAGACAGACGGAGTCTTAGTTGAGAAATGGGAAATTCCTACACGTAAGGAGAACAGTGGAGAAGCAATCCTGCCGGATATTGCAAAGACAATCCTTGACAAGATCGCAGAGCGTAAGCTGGATAAAGAAGAAATCGACGGTGTGGGAATCGGGGTACCGGGACCTGTTAACGAGAGAGGGGAAGTGCCATGTGCGGTAAACCTTTTCTGGGGCTTTAAAGAAGTTACTAAGGAACTGACAGAACTGACAGGACTTCCGTCCAAAGCAGGAAACGATGCCAATGTAGCAGCACTTGGCGAAGCATGGAAAGGCGCAGCAGCAGGAGCTAAGAACGTTATTCTTGTAACTCTTGGAACAGGTGTCGGCGGTGGAATCATCGTTGATGGAAAGATTGTTGGCGGTGCTCATGGTGCAGGTGGAGAAATCGGTCATGCAGCAGTTGACCATGAAGAAAAGGAAGCCTGCAACTGTGGTAACTGTGGATGTCTGGAGCAGTATGCGTCTGCAACAGGTATCGTTCGCGTGGCACAGAGAACTCTGGCTGCTACAGATGAGCAGACTGTTCTTCGCAAATTTACAAAACTTTCAGCAAAGAATGTTCTGGATGCTTTTAAAGAGGGCGACAAAGTAGCCTGCGATGTTATGGCACAGGTAGGAGAAATGCTTGGTGGAACACTTGCCATGTTTGCATGTGTGACAGATCCGGAAGCCATCGTTATCGGCGGTGGTGTTTCCAAAGCCGGACAGCCATTGATCGACTGTATTCAGAAATACTATGAGAAATATGCTTTTACAGCATGCAAGAAAACACCGATCATTCTTGCAACTCTCGGAAATGATGCAGGTATTTACGGATCTGCGCGTATGGTTATTAAAGAAGTATAATATCTGAGAATCAATTTTGAAAATATATAAAAAATCCACAGTCCTGAGTTGACAGGACTGTGGATTTTTTGCAGTACAGGAACATCATTCGGAGGTGCTCCTGTACCGGTATTTTTGCCTTAATAATAGTCGACCTGATAAGAGGAATCATCCTCGTTACCGTCACCGTTGTCATCGCTCCCGCCGGTATTATCAGTACCATCGTCACCGCTGTTACCGTTATCATCAGTATTGTTACTGTCACCACTGTTGTCGGTATCTCCATTATCAGAGCTTTCGCTGTTATCAGTGTCAGTGGTGTTGTCAGTCTGATCAGAGGAATCTGTATCATAATTATAGTCATAATCATCACTGTCATAGAAATGCTGGTCACAGTATTCAGTAGGCATGGTACCTACGTCAAAGTATTCAGTGATCACCGGACAGCCGGCTCTTGGAAGAAGTCCGGTTTCCTCGCAGACACTTAACTTTTCTACACTTGCAGGCTTCTCGAATTCTTTGGAAGGAAGTCCCTCATGGATACGAGTCATAACCTTTTTCCATAAAGCTTTGTGGAAGTTACGCGCATAATCAGGTAATTTCTCATTGTTGTCATAACCGGACCATACTGCGCATGTATAATATGGTGTATAACCCACAAACCACAAGTCGTTATAGGCTTCGGTTGTACCTGTTTTTCCGGCAACAGGCATATTGTCAAGCTGGCAGGCTGTACCTGTACCCTGTTTTACAACATCCTCCATTGCACTGGTGAGAAGAAAAGCAGTACTTTCTTTGATTACGGAACGTTCGGCAGCAGTATTCTCGATCAGGACGTTTCCGTTGTGATCCAGAATTTTTGTGTAATAAATTGGCTTGATATAATTTCCGCCATTTGCGATGGCTGCATAGGATGCACACAGTTCAACATTTGTGACACCGCGGGTGATGCCGCCAAGCGCAGTGGCAAGGTTTGCATCGCTCCATACATTACCATTGGCATCTTTGTCAGCCTCTGTTCCATGAGCAAGGGTTGTAAAACCAAAGTTGTCCAGATATTTCAATCCAAGATCAGGAGTTACTTTTTCCAGACACTTGACGGCTACAACGTTAATGGAATTCTGGATCGCAGTACGGATCGTGGTTGTTCCGTTGTAAGAACGGGTTGCGTTGTTTACAGGGGAACCATCCGGATATTCATAAGGTTCGTCTTCAAATGTTGTTGCAAGAGTCATGCCTTTTTCATTTAAAGCAGGTGCATAAGTGGACACGATCTTAAAGGTAGAACCAGGCTGTCTGGTAGTGTCCGTTGCCCGGTTCAGTGTAAGACTTGCCGTTTTCTCTCCACGACCACCGATCAGAGCTTTTACATAGCCGGTATGCTGGTCGATCACACTCATGGAAGACTGTGGCTGAGGTGCGAAATTGACACGCTCTGCAAGAACTTTACTTCCGTTGGCGAGTATGCTTGCCTTATATTTGTCTACATAAGTCTGTCCATCTTCCGGGGAATCGAACAGAAGATCGAAATCGGGATCCTCATTCTGAAAATAAAGCTGCAGCATTTCCTTACTGTAGTTTACCTGATTTCCATCAGGATCGGTAACCGTCAGGGCATAGTCAAGTTCATACTGGACAGTGTCCGGATAATTGGAAGGATCTGCATATTCCTCATCCAGGATATTCTGGATTTTGGAATCCTGTGTTGTATATACTTTAAGTCCGCCGCTGTAGAGAAGATTGGTTGCCTGTTTTTTGGTGTAACCTTTGATATTCATCAGGTCGTTGATGATCTGATCTGTCAGTTCATCTTCAAAATATGTGTAAACAGTATTATCAGTGCTGGAGTTCTTTTCCTGAGCGGCCTGGATACGGGAATAAATATCATCTGCAAGAGCTTCATCATACTGATCCTGAGTAATATAGTTCTGATCCAGCATATGCTGGAGAACTTCCTTGCGTCTCTTCCTGTTGCTGTCAGGATTGATGATCGGGTTAAATTTCGTCGGGTTCTGTGTGATGCCTGCCAGAGTTGCACATTCAGAAAGATTCAGATCCCATACATCCTTGTCAAAATACTGTCGTGCGGCAGCCTGTACACCGTAGGAACCGGCACCCAG
>NZ_JBWJVP010000248.1:0-3427 GCF_056339915.1 Blautia sp. ZXY-1-B12
GTTACTGTGATGGGATCATTTTTTAATAAACTTGCAGGATACAGTTCTGATGGAACAAAAATTGTTCATCAGGGAGGTTACTGGTACCGTCTGGAGTTTCATCAGAATGATACCATAGAAGATTATGATAATCTGAAAACATCCTGTACAGGTTATTATCTGGTAAACGGAAGTCTTCTGGAGAAACCGGTGTATGAATTTGCAGAAGTGGAATTCACACTGTCAGATGCAGATAAATATGACAAGAATCCGGATGATGGAGGCGATGATAATCCGGCCGGTGGTGATGATGAACCTACCGGAACTCCTGTTTCCAGAGCAGATGCCATCAAGTATCAGAAGAGTAAGATTGCCAGCCTGAAACTGGACCTTCAGGAAAGCGATATCAAAATATCACAGCTGGAAAAGAAAGCGAATAAAAAGCTTATCAGTGCAAAATTGGATGGTACGGTTACTTATGTGGGAGATTCCGGAGGTGGTGAGACAACGGATGGGAAAGCTCTGATCAAAGTAAAGAGCAGTGATGGTTTTTATGTGATCGGTTCTGTCAGTGAACTGATGCTGGATGATATCAAAGAAGGCACAAAACTTGACTGCACAAGTTATACAAGTGGATCTTTTGAAGCAGAAGTTATGGATGTTTCAGAGTATCCTGTAACCGGAAACAGCTTCTATGGCAGCAGTAATCCAAATGTGTCTTATTATGCATTTACAGCAGTGGTAAGTGACAAGACACTTCAGTTGGAAGATCAGGACTGGGTTACTGTCAATTATGAAGCATCTGCTACAGAGAACAGTATGGTTATCCAGAAGGCTTTTGTCAGAAATGATAATAATAAAAACTATGTGTATAAAGATGATAATGGTATCCTGAAGAAACAGGAGATTTCTGCAGGTGCAACTGTGGATAGCGGTTACAGTGTGATTGTCAAAGGTGGACTCAGTGAAGATGATCTGATTGCATTTCCTTATGGAAAAGATGTGAAAGAGGGCGCAAAGACAAAAGAAGTTACTCTGGATCAGATGTATGGATATTAATTGAGAAAGGAGACATTTTATGCTTGAAAATATACGCCTGGCTTTTCAGGGAATATGGTCACATATGATGAGATCCTTCCTGACTATGCTGGGTATCATTATTGGTATTGCGTCTATCATTGCAATTGTTTCTACCATCAAAGGAACCAGTGAGCAGATTAAGGAAGACCTGATAGGTGCAGGTTCCAATACAGTAAATATTTATCTGTATGATGGAGATAATCAATATGATGCGGAATATGGAAATTCTTCAAAAGCACCGATTCTGACAGATGATGTAAAAGAAGAAGTGAAAGATCTGGACCATGTTGAGAATGCAACTTTTTATTATAACAGTACCAGCGCATCTATTTATAATAACAATAACAGTCTGGAAGGCGGAAGTGTTTACGGGATTGATGTGAACTATCTGGCTACCTGCGGATATGTGATTCAGTCAGGACGGGGATTTGTAAAGGATGACTACAAAAATTACAATAAAGTTGCGCTGATCGATGATAATGCGGCACAGAATCTGTTCCCGTCACAGAACCCGGTAGGGCAGACTGTGGAGATCAATCAGGAACCATATACGATTGTGGGAGTGATCCGGCAGGATGAGAATTATCAGCCGACGATCAACAGTATTGACGAATATTACACTTATTATCAGTCAATCGTTGGAAGTGTGATGATTCCGGACAGCTGCTGGCCGATTTCCTTTAAATTTGATGTTCCTCAGAATGTAATTGTGAAAGCAGACAGCACAGATACTATGAGTACGGTGGGAAATGCAGCAGCAGATGCGCTGAATAATTTAATTGCAGCCCTGAATACAGGTGGAAATACAACCATGAAATACAAAGCTGAAGACATCATGGAGCAGGTTAAGAATATGCAGAAGCTCAGTGAGAGTACAAATAATCAGCTGATCTGGATTGCAAGTATTTCTCTCCTTGTGGGTGGTATTGGTGTCATGAATATCATGTTGGTTTCTGTTACGGAGCGTACCAAAGAGATTGGTCTGAAAAAGGCTATCGGGGCACGTAAGAAGACTATTCTGGGACAGTTTCTGACAGAGGCTTCCGTACTTACCAGTATTGGCGGTATTATCGGAGTAATAACAGGAATCGGGCTGTCGAAAGTGGTGGGAAAGGTTACCGGTTCGCCTACTGCGATCAGTGTGCCATCAATTGTGATCGCAGTATTGTTTTCTACAGTGATAGGCGTGGTATTTGGACTGCTTCCCTCTGTGAAAGCAGCAAATTTAAATCCTATTGATGCGTTGAGAAGTGAATAAACACTGCATAGATAAAACAGACTTGATGTACAATACCTTTGTATATTGAGTCTGTTTTTCTGTAACATTTTTAGTTACTGTTTACTGGTAATATCCTGCAAAGCGTGTTATTGAAAACGAAGTGAACAATAACCATTTTTCTGTGGATTTTAAACAGAAAAACAATCAAATTTGTATAGATGTCAAGGAATGTGCTAAAATTTGTACAAAAAATAAAAAAATATGGAAGTACAAAGACAGGTTGTGCTATAATGGAGTATCTCAAAAAGAATTATTTATACAGGAGAAAGTTCGCGGATGGTATCATTTACCTATATCATCAAAGATAAATTTGGAATACATGCAAGGCCCGGACTGCTTCTTGTGCAGGAAGCTGGAAAGCTTACGAGCAATATCACTATTTTTAAAGGAACAGACAGTGGTGATGCGAAGCGGATGTTCTGTGTTATGAATCTTGCAGTAAAACAGGGAGATCAGATAACAGTACATGTGGAAGGCGAGAATGAAGAGGCAGATGCCGAAGTAATGAGAGAGTTTTTGAAAAATAATCTGTAACTGTGAAGATGTCAGACAGTTATGCCATAATCTTTAATAAGGAGAATTGGAGTAATGAAAGTATTAGAAGGTAAGTCCGTATTTTCAGGAATTGCAATTGGAAAGATTTCTATTTTGCAGAAAGCAGACACAAGTGTAAAGCGTACGAAGGTAGAAAATCCGGAGGCAGAGATCACACGTGTGCAGGAAGCAAAAGAGAAAGCAGTTGAACAGCTTCAGAAACTGTATGATAAGGCACTCCGGGAAGTTGGAGAATCAGGTGCTGCTATTTTTGAAGTGCATCAGATGATGCTGGATGATGAGGACTATCTGGATTCTATTGATAACATTATCCGTACGGAGAATGTAAATGCAGAGTATGCAGTAGCAACAACAGGCGATAATTTTGCAGACATGTTTGCGCAGATGGATGATGACTACATGAAAGCAAGAGCGGCAGATATAAAGGATATTTCAGATCGTCTGGTACGTGTATTATCAGGACACGATGAGGGAGATATGGATGCTGCAGAACCATCTATTATCGTTGCTGAGGATCTGGCTCCAAGTGAAACT
>NZ_JBWJVP010000249.1:0-19915 GCF_056339915.1 Blautia sp. ZXY-1-B12
GTAATAAACGGGCTTTCCTTTCAGATACAGGCATCAGCCGGCATCCGTTCAGCCCTACCACGAACACACTCATGGCTGGTCCCTCCTTATGTTATTATGGCAGGTACGCAAAAGTCCTGCCCTCCCACAGGGGAGTGTTCACCCTTCGACAATGTTCCGGATACTTCCTGCACCAGGTCGGTATCTTCTTCTCCGGGAAGACATCCGTTGCCTGAACCCTGTGCCGGCTTGGGTACCACCGGGTCGGGTATTGATATCCGGGACGTAGCACTAATGGTATCCTTCACAGCATGGAAGCTGTAAGTTCCGTTGCGCTTAGTCTAGTCAGCATGCCCTTTCAGGTACTACAGATAACTGATCCATACATTTCTGCATGCTCGGTTATTCTATAGCCGAGAAGCTGACTTGCTGATGACATTTATTCAAAAATGAAATAGACTCTTTATTTAGAATATTTGCTGTTTTTTCAAATGCCTTTGGGTTTTGTAGAAAAATATCAATAGCACATTTCTGAGTATCCACATCAGCAAATAAGTCTTTTATGATTGCGCTTTTTACTTTTTCGGCAATTTCGGTATTTTTCATAGATTTCACATCTTTCATATATTGGTTGCACAGAAAGTTTTGTTTTTATACAATTACATAGATTCCTAAACAGACATCCTACAAGATATTCTGTAATATCCTGAGCCTTTCAACTCGGTTTAAAATCTGTTCCTTTAATTCTTCCACATTGTCAGTCCGGTATTTTAATCCAGCCGCGGAGATATGTCCTCCACCGCCAAAAGGCTGAAGCAGTTCATTTACATTGATCCATTTACCATCAGATCGGAAGGAGCATCTCCAGCCGTTTTCCTCTTCTTCATACATGGTAAATCCGAGTTCAATATCATCACAGTCACGCAGGATCGTGCTGATACAATGGATGTCTTCATAAGAGATATCTTTTTCAGCAATTTCTTTCTGTCCCATAATGACATAGGCAACTTTACCGTCCATCGCACGGACTGCGCTGCGGAGGATATCTGCTCTTTTGTATAGTGTGTCCAGAGTATCAGAGTTCATGGTTTTCATGATCCTGCCGTGATTAACTCCCATGGACATTAGGTTCGACATGACCTGGAAAATCTCCGGGTTTGCTCTTGCCAGTCCTCCGGTATCGTGCAGGATGCCAAGGTATATGTAATCCGCGGCATTAGGATATGCTTCTTTTTCAGCAGCCTTTTGAAGAAGTTTAGATGAAAGCATGTGGTATACATTTTCGGCACATGCCTCGGAGACTTTTGTCCAGTTTACATCTCCGTATCCTTCGTTGGAGGCATGATGATCAACGGCAATGCTGGCCGTGGCACTTTGGTAATATTCCCGTCCGATCATGCGTTCCAGCGTTGCGTTGTCGCAGACTATGACACAATAAGGTTTTCCCAACACATCCGGTTTCTCAAATGGAGTAAACACCTTGTCTTCCACGACCATCTTTTTCGGACCGCGTTCCAGTGTTCGGGCAAGATATGGAAATACCCTGTATTGCGGATAATTGGAATGGATATAATGAGCAAGCCCCATCACTGAACCTGCTGCATCACCGTCCGGGTTCAGATGCCCCAGGAGCACTATAGTATCTAGGTTATGCTCCTGCATGATCCGGATAAATATTTGATCAAAACTAAACTCTGTCATTTGTTACCTCCCAAAATGTTTTCTTAACAGATTACTCTCTTGTCTTCATATTCGAGGATCTTGTAGGCGTGTTTGTCATCCCATGCAATCCCGCGATTATAGATAACTCCGTCCTCTTCGCGTCTGACCATCAGATGATCCTCTGTTCCGTACTTCTCAAATACCACATTTTCTTTTAATGTGCCATCCGGATTTACAAAGTAATCGAAACGATCCTCAATAAGAACATAATACATTCCCAGACATACGATCCGGTTGAGCTCATGTAGATGGTATAGTTTATCCAGAATCCTCGTGTCGCTTTCTGTCAGCCGATCAAAGGTATCGATAGCATGCTCTCTGGATACATTTAATTTTGCCTTAAGGATTTCGAAGTGCCGGAGGGTACGAGCATATTCCTTCCCCCATTCGGAGTCATCAGCAGATTCTGTTTTGTCGTCATACGAAATGAGCAGATGATTCTGTTTATTGATCACGTAGATCTTCTCATCCTCGGGTTTATTCAGGTATTTCTGGATCCGTTTGATCAATTCCTTTGCAGTTTCTACATAGTATTCATATTCCGAGGATTCGAAAAAATCCTGTTTCATACTTTCCGGGATCGGAAACTCTTCCTCGTATTCATCCTCCTCTTCTCCGGTGTAATCCGGATATACTTCATGGAGATATTTTTCGGCAAGTTCTTCCTTAAATCTAATCTGTCTGTTTTTGATTTCTCCTTCGTTTTCATTAAAGCTGAAAAGAAATTCATCTTCCCCCATATGTTTGCTTTCTGTCAGGGAAATACAGAACAGGTTGTTATAGTTCTGCGGAGAGATAAGCCAGAACATCTTTTCGTCCTGTGCAGTACGCCTGATCAACTCTACTTCTTTCAGAAATCTGTTTTCGATTCTCGCTTTCATGATGTATTCCTCTCTTTTCGTTTTTACAAACATTCTGACTCAAAGTCATTGAAATCCAGGTATTTTGTTTTTTTAATTTTATCATAATTTTTCAAACCTGTCTCATGTTTGGATGAAATTATCATACAGTCAAAAAACGCAAAATGATTTTGGTACGAAAGTTATAAAAAACCCAGATGAATTATCTTCATCTGAGTTTCTTGTCATACAGTCTTTAACCCTCATGTCCCTGGGTTTCCATGATATATTCTTTTCCATCAATTGTGATAATTGTACATACATGGCCAAAGCAATACGCAGAACCAAAATGATAGTAAACATCACCGTAGCCTTTCTCGTAGTCATACTGTAGTCCTACGAAACGGTATCTTGCAGGAAGTCCAAGATCTCTGGCGGCAAACAGAAGAGTCTCTGCTCCTGCGTTACACATTATCCCATCGGTTGTGTAGGTGTAATTATTATAGATATATTCTTTAATAGCTGTTAATTTTTCCATTACAGACATATCGTCTGTCCAAGCGTTGCGCTCAATAGTATCGATCCATTGTCTATCTTTTACAGCATTTTTATTTGTGGTGATTACCGATACCTGACAGGTTCGAAGCAGCGTGTTTTTGTAGTAGACGCTGATTGGAAAAGTACCAGTTTGCAGCTGATTATAGATCTCTACTCTATGTTCATAATACATTCCGGGTTCATAAGATGTTCTTATATATGCAATCATGTGTTTCCAATCTGATACATAGTAATCAGATTCGTATTCCGTCCCAGAAATCAAATGCAGGTTTGGGGTTTCGGGGGAACAAAGCTGCTGTGCCGTTCCGTTTGCAATTTCATATGTAATGTCTGTCGGGACAATCGTGGATTTTGGTATTACAGAAAGACACTCCATTCTGTCTCTTACCGATGTTGTCTTGGGAAAATACTTCATATCAAAGGTAACACCTTGGACTGTTACTATATCTTCTGAAGGAGTTGGTGTTGGAGTCGGAGCAACTGGTATATTGATTGCAATTCCCTTCTTATTGTAAGAACCCCATTTTTTAGAAGAACGGTTATAAGCTCTCACTGTGTAAACATATTTACTTCCGCTTACAAGTGGATTCTTAGTACTGGAATTATGTGTATAGCTGGTTCTTCCTGCGCCCACAGTTGCAATTCCCTTCCATGACTTGGCACCTGCCTGTTTATAATAAATTCTGTAGTTTGTAGCATTTTTGGTCTTTTTCCAATAAACAGTTACATTGCTGATTCCAGCTAATCTAACATGAGAGACAGTTACCTTACCGGGAGTTTTTACTCCTGCAGCCTGCGCTGATACAGACATTGCAAGGAGCATCAGAATAGTAAGGATAGTTAAAAAAAGAGTACATCTTAAACGATTTTTTTTCATACTTTTTCTTCTTTCGCTTTTATGATTTTAAAGCCAGATATATCCCGTTTCGTTACCGTTGATCACAAAATATGCCTTGTTCTCTTCCGGCTTGATGTAGACCTTAACATCTTTGAAGTCTTTCTCTTTTCGGCCCATTTCGCCAGTCCAGAGATTCTTGATATTTTCTAATACGTTTTTTGTGCTAAGTTCCTTTCCGAGATACTGAATATATACCTCCGCTTCTTTCTTAGCAGTTCTTCGTACCTTTTTTTCGACAACTTCTGTTGAAGCTTCTTCAATCTTTTCAGCCGGCTTTTCTTCTGTAACAGTCTTTTTGGTCGTTTTCTTTGTAGCAGTCGTCTTAGGTGCCTTTTTCTGTTCGGTATCCGCAGCCTTCTTTCTCGGTCTTCCGATTGGCTTTTTGACCGGTTTTTCGACAGTTTCTTTTTTGGTTCCCGTAACCTCATCTTTTGTTACTGTTTCTTTTGCAGGAGCCTCGGATGTCTTCACAGTAGATGTCTTTTCTGCGGTTGTTGTTTTTCTCATAATAGTAGCCTCCTTATATTTGCAGTTGTCCGGTTCCGCAGTTGGAAGAAACGGGCAGCTTATGGAAACAGGATACTACAAATCTTCTGTTTTGGCAATGTCTGGTGGATATTATTGAACAGTAACAGGTTTTTTACAGTCTGCCATTTTTTGAGTGTAACTTTTTTCAGGAAGTTACGGGACATAATTGTCAACTCATCCTTGAAAATACTTATGGGATAGCATATTTTTATCTGTCTTGCCAATAATTATTGCTTCGGTATTGTATTGATATTTTTTCGTGTTAAGCTACTATAACTATTATTCGATAATTTAGTTGAACTTGTAACTTTATACTTATTCTTCATATAAGAATCAAATTTACTTTTTGTCACTTTTTTATTGCCAATATAATACGCCGGGACGTTACTGTTATATACCGAAGATTTTATTATTTTTGCTACCGTCCGATCGTATTTGCCGTTCATAACGCAATAATTATAAGTTTCTTCTTTCCATGAATGTACATTGACAAATATATTTTTTCCGCCACTTATTTTAAAGATTTCCTCATGTTTTCCAGCCTGGAAACAAACTATTTCTCCGCCATAATATTTATAAGCAAGATATTGATATGGATTTTCTGAAGTCTTTAGCAATAATTCTGGTATTCCATCTCCAATATTCAGATCCACAATACTGAACCGGATATTTTTTACATCAATATTACTGATCCATTTCTCTGTCCATGTAGTCTGATCAATGTTGTATGCCTCAAGAACTTTTAATTTATGCTGTGATAAGACCGTATTCAGATAACTTTTATATGCCTGCAACGCAGTGATTCTTTCAGGCGGATAAACTATAGGATCCGCTTCGTACTTAAATTTTACTGGTTTAGTAAATGCAGAAATAAGCTTTCTTGAATTCGTTCGATAGCAATATCTTAATTTGTAATAATAACTCTTTCCATCTTGCACCAATTTATCAACATATTTTCCGTCTTGTATATTTACAGTTTTAATTTTTTTGTAAGTTCCCTTTTCAGACACGGATTTGTAAATTTCTATACTAAGATAGCATTCTTTCATCTTCTTCCAATTAATCAAAATACCTTTTGCGTCATCTGAAATATTCCATGTTCCAATTTTCTTTTCCAGTTCCGGTATTACTTTGTATGTCACTTCGTGAGAATATTTACTTGTATCATATACCCAAAAATATGTGAATCCATACACAGGATTTAATTTGACTTTTATTTTCCATGTCTTGGATTTATTATCATATTTCCATTTGTCCGGCAATTTCATTGTATGTATTTTTTCTGATATCTCTCCATAATATCGAAGTTTTGAGATCGACGGTTTATTTTTCATTGAAATTTCCAGATAAATATCCAGATAATAATCGCAAAATACCTCCCCTGTCTTTTTTGACCAGGCCTTAGGCTTCGTGTCCTGGCTAAATTCCTGTTCATACTTCGCACCACCATCCCGGGCATAAGTATTTACAGGCCCAAACAGAATACCTGCAAAAAACACCAGCATCCCAAACATTAAAATATGTCTGTAAAGTTCTTTTTTCATAAAATATTACCTTCCTTCTTATTAATATTCTTCATGCGGTCTGACACCAATGTGGTCAACTTAAGCAAGATGATCTGTTCATTTTTTATCTGTTCCCGAAACAACTCCTGAATAATCCACCTGTATCAGTTTTGCATTTGAACTATTTGCAACTTTAAGTTTTCGGCAAATGCCTTTTATAATCCTTCCATCTTCTTCATATGAATCAAGAGTTACAGCAATAACTTTCTTATTATCACTATCAACCAGCGTCCTGAGAATTCCATTTATATGCTCATCATCAACGCCAAATCCAAACCTAACTACAGCGATTGCATCAGATTGTTTCCACTTTTTATAAGTATCTACATATTGACACGATTTTTGTTTCTCTTCCGTCATAGCAATGATTCCTTGTTGTGTTTTGATATTTTTAATTATACACTTGCAAATTACAAATAACAATACATAATGTCGATTGATTTTGTAAAAACGGCTATATTATTTAAAATTGTTTGACAATAATCTTAAAAAAACAGTCGCAATATTCGATAATACCATTGACAGCGAAAAATATGAGAATTATAATAATGTCAAACAATACAATTTATGCCGTAAATGCAAACTTTCCGCAGAGTCAGTATGTACGTTTGGAAGGAGGAAGGAAATTGGATTCAAAAATACATAACATTCATACCGACGCATTTGATGCATCTGAATTAAGAGAACAGAATACTTTGGGGAAGAAGATCGCACAGTCACGTATCTCTTCCGGAATGAGCCAGAAGGAACTGGCAGGGAAACTGGCATCTTATAATATTTCCATCTCCCCTGCTTCGATCAGTAAATGGGAAAAGGGGGAAGCACTTCCCAATCCATACCAACTTCTGGCTCTGAGCCATATTTTCGGGATCAATGATATGCTGGAGTATTTTACCGGATGCAACCCGGAACCACAGGACTACACTCCGGAACTGAGCCAGAAGGGATTGAATATTCTGCAGATGTTTAAGGAAACCCTGATTGCTTCTGGGAAATACGCCCCACATACCCGCCGCAGTATGCCAGTTACAATCCCGGTAAAGGTGTTCATGACTCCCGCGGCAGCTGGAAGCGGGTCCTTCTTAAACGGTGAGGACTATGAAATGATTGACTTTAACCCGGATAATGTCCCGGAAGGAACAGATTTTGGCATCCGTGTTTCCGGTGACAGTATGCTTCCGCGGTATGTATCCGGACAGATTGTATTTGTAGAACAGTGTAAGGAACTGTATCCGGGTGAGATCGGTGTATTTGTATATAATGGAAACGCATATATCAAACAGTATCAGGAAACAATACAAAAAGATACCTACCCTTCCGTTACCCTATTTTCCCTTAACCGTGATCTGGCAGACTGTGATGTCCATGTAAAGCCGGACGATGATCTGTTCATTGTAGGCCGCGTATTAAGCTGATTTATTGAGGAGTGGATACGAATGAAGAAAAATAGTGAAAAAGTATACGTTAAGGTGACTTCCGAGTTTGACTCTACAGGATATATGCAGCCCACTTCCATTACCTGGTCGGACGGACGCACTTTTCCAATTGAACAGGTGCGGGATTACAGCCCGGCCGGAACTGCGGATTTCCGCGGAGACTGCTTCACAGTCCTGATCAATGGTCAGGAAAAGCATCTGTTTTTTGAGCGTATCGATCCGCGGTTTGCCGGAAGGATCGGCCGCTGGTTTGTAGAGACAGCATAAGGAGGGAAGCAATTTGAGGATATACCTTGCGATCGACCTGAAAAGTTATTATGCCTCCGCGGAATGTGCTGCCAGACATCTTAACCCTTTGACCACAAACCTGGTCGTGGCAGATTCCAGCAGGACGGAGAAAACCATCTGTCTGGCAGTTTCCCCATCCCTGAAAGCATACGGGATCCCGGGAAGAGCCAGGCTGTTTGAGGTTGTGCAGAAAGTACGTGAAGTCAATGTGGAAAGGCTGAACAATGCGGTAAGATTAAAGAAAGCGTTGATAAAGGACGGAAAGCCCAGCTTATCTTCCACTTCCTATGATTCCCTTGCTATTGCAGCAGATCCGTCATTAAAAGTAGGCTATCTGGTCGCCCCTCCGCGGATGCAGTATTATGAGAAACTGTCCCGGCAGATCTATGGGATCTACCTGAAGTTTGTGGCTGCGGAGGATATCGTGGTATACAGTATAGATGAGGTGTTTATCGATGTGACTTCCTACCTCTCCCATTATAAGATGACCGCACATGACCTTGCAAAGACCATGATCCGGGAAGTCTTGTATGCGACCGGGATCACTGCTACTGCCGGGATCGGAACAAACCTGTATCTGGCAAAGCTGGCAATGGACATCGTGGCGAAACATACGGAGCCGGACCAGGACGGGGTGCGTATCGCAGAGCTTGACGAGGACTCTTTCCGTTATCTGCTTTGGGATCACAAGCCTCTCACAGATTTCTGGCAGACCGGTCCGGGAACAGTGAGAAGATTAAATAAGATAGGGATCCATACCATGGGTGAGCTGGCACAGTACAGCACACATTCCCAGGACTATCTCTACCAGGTGTTTGGAATTGATGCAGAGATCCTTATCGACCATGCATGGGGACTGGAGCCATGTGGGATCAAAGAGATAAAAAGCTATAAGCCTTCCATGAACAGCATCTCGGAAGGCCAGGTACTCTCCTGCCCTTATGAATATAGCAAAGCCCGGATCATCGTTATGGAGATGACGGACAGTCTGGTACTCCAGCTTACAGACAAACACCTTGTGACGGACAGCATAACGCTGGATGTGGGATATGACAGGGAAAACTGTGACAAGGGTATCTATAAAGGCCCGGTGCACATTGACCACTATGGCAGGGCTGTCCCCAAAGGGGCCCATGGTTCTATAAAACTGGACAATCCTACAAATCTTGGAAGCATCCTGATCTCTTCCGCCACAGCACTGTTTGACCGGATCACAGACCAAAACCTTACTATCCGCAGGATCACTTTATCTGCAAACCGGGTTGTGCAGGATGATGGTTTCTTCCAGGTCGACCTTTTTTACAGACACGAAGAAATTAGAGAAAGAAAAACAGCTTCAGGAAGCGATGCTGGGGATCAAGAAAAAGTTCGGAAAAAATGCAGTCCTGCGCGGGACCAACTATTTAGACGGGGCTACCATGCGGGAGCGCAATGAGCAGATTGGCGGACACAAAGCGAAATAAATGAGGAGCGAAATCTGGAGGTAAGGTTATGGATTACAAAAATACTGTGGAAGGCAAAGCGGTTCAGAAAAAATACAGAGACATCCTATATTCATCCCGTCCAGAAATTCCTCCGGGACATACAAGGATGGACATCAACAACAGGGCAAAGATCTTCTCTCCTTTTGCGGCTCTCCGCGGATACGAGGAAGAGATCCGCTCTGAAGGCCGGGACCATCTGAAAGGCAGCAGGATTGAGTTATCCGATGAGGAGCAGGGAAAATTATCGGAACAGTTACAGAAAGTAACAAAAGGAATGCGGGTTATCATTCGGTATTTTAAGGAAGGTTTTTATGAAGACATTGAAGGAGTGGTTCTTCGCATTGATCCCATTGAGCAGGTAGTTTATCTGCAGGCCGCGGAGGTTGGGGCTTTGGAGAAGGATATTCCTATAGAGATCGCGTTTGGGGATATCCTGCAGATTCGGGTCACAGAATATTAAGAATTGGATTGCTGCAAGCTGCTGGTTCAGGTATACTATAGTCAAAAAGAAGGAGGATTATTATGTACCAAAGACAAAAGAAAAATGCGCGATATTATATTATCAAGCATTTTGTTTATCTGTTCATTTTCTGCTGCATCATATGGTTTCTTCCATCGAGACCGCAGGCAGCAACAAATGTGACCAGAAAAACCATGTACATCGGGGATTCATATACCTTAAAGATCAACGGCAAGATCAGAGATGGAAACTGGACTTCTTCCAATCCACGTATAGCATCTGTGACCGGAAAGGGAAGAATACGGGCAAAGTCCAATGGAAGGACAACGATCACCGCACAGATAGGGAAGAAAAAATACCACTGTGTCATCACCGTTCGTATTCCGGTACAGGCGATCATTCCCAATGAAGGATGGGTGGATATCTGACGGCCCAAAGAAAAAGTTTAAACTGAAAGCGACCTTATATCCGCAGAACGCCTATAACAAAAAATTAACTTTTAAGTCATCTGATGAATCTATCGCAATTGTATCCAAGAACGGGACCATTACAGCTTTGAGCAATGGGACCTGTAAGATCAAGATCACTGCGGCAGACAGAAACAAGTTGAGCCGTTATTGTTATGTATGTGTGACTGGATGTACAACGCCTGTTATCCAAAAAAGTGATTACAAATATGAAGTATATCTTCTGGACGGTCTTGATAAGGACGACTGGTATGCTGAATATAGCAGAGTCATTTACATTAAAACAGATAATCCTGATATCAATTCCCTTGACTGGAAAACCTCAAATGGAGTATACAAATATGTGGAGGGGGTCCGAAGATTTGCAGATGTCAATTATCTCGAGATCCGTGACGATCTGGAAGTTGCAAGAGTTGATGGCGGATATATCATGAGCATTGGTTTCAGTGATCCAGGATCGGGAGATACTTTATTTGGCACATGTAAAGGGAAAAATTATATTAATCTGATGGAAAATTCAAAATGTGTTGCATCTATTCCCTGTAAAATAAAGGAATATGAAACAGAGTACAAAAAAGCAGTCAAGGAAATCGTACGGCAGTCCTCAGCTGCAGGCATGAATCCGTTTGAACGCATGCAGGCTGCTGTAGATTACATCGAAAAGAAACATCCACGATATCTTGCAAATGACGGAACTTATCTCTATACTTTTGCCGCGGAGCCGAGTAATGAATTATGGTTCAAAAGCTGGCGGTTTGATTCCCTTACAACCCCAACAATCCTGTGTTCCATAGCCAAAGAGATCGGTGGTTTCGACAAGATCAGCAACCTTTATTACGACGGGAACTGGAGCGAACACTGGTATGCCCGTGTGACTATTGGGAACCAGTCAAAAGATTACACGTTTTGTCCGGACGTGAGTACCGGAGATATTGGAGAAATCCAGAAAATAAATTTCATGGATACTTCCAAAATGACAAAAATCTATTAACCAAACAAAGGGCAGAAACAGCATTAAAACTGTTTCTGCCCTGCTTTTATAAATCTATATTGTCCATTTTTGTATTACCACTCTTACGGTAGATTTTCATATATTTACCGTTTGTATCCAGAGTGCTCCGATTCCACCTGGCATTATGAGTCTGTTTTACTTTCAATTTGACATATCCTTTGTATAATTTTAATGTTCCGGTACCAGAATTTCCCCATGTATCGTTCCACTTAAAAGAAACCGTGTTTCCCTTACGTTTTGCGGTAATAGGAGCAGTCGCATAGATAGGCGAACCGTTTATTCCCAGTTTTTCGAGCTGAAGCCGGACTTTTGTACTGGTAACCTTATTTACAATGACGGAATAGCTTGGCTTGATGGTGACTGACATATTGCTTGAAACAGACCATGTTTTTGTGTAGGTCCCGGTGTATTTACCGGAAGCAGCCTGAGTGGGCTGGTAAAGTGTAACAGTGATCATAATAGCCAGCATCAAGAATAGTAATCTGGAAAACCTTTTTCTCTTCATAGTGATCAAATTCCTCCTTTATGTTTATAAACATATTGTACTACTGGATTTATATGGAAACAAGGACGAAATACGGATTTGGAAGCTTTAAAAACCTTGACCAGGGCGAATATGAAATCACAGAAATAAAAACCAAACAGGAATGGGTCTTATGAAGAAAAAATTAAGGTAACGCTTCCATTTACCGTGCGTTTTCCAATTCTCTCTTAATCCATGTCATGATCACATCGATAAGATACTCCTGCTGCACCTGACTCAAGTCCCGGCCGGGTTGCATCTTGTGCCATTTGCGGATGCATTCCCGGCAGCAGGTCGCAGTGGCATGCTGTGCGATGAATACGCGGATGTCCGCGCATGGGTGTCTGCTTCCCATCATTGGGGATATATGCAGGAGCCTCCCGTTTTGCAATGAAATCCTCTGCGTGTTTCCGGATTGTATCCAGTCCTTTTTCATAAATATAATCAATATCATTCTGCTTAAGATGAAACCTGCTTCGAAACCTGGAGTTTCCAGAGTCTCTCGAACAGCTGCTTATACCATTCTTCCTTTGTCATAAAAACTCACCGCTTTATATTATGAAAACAGACTCTGCTGTTCATATTCCGTCTGTTGGTTAAGCAGAGTCGGTGTCTGGTGCAGAAGTACAGGCATTTTGCTATTATCAAACCAGTCTGCGATTTGCTCCTTTTCCAAGATCAAAGGCATACGATCATGGATTTTTTTCATGGAATTATTCGCTGTGGTAGTCAGGATCACAAATCTTCGTTCATTCTCAAACCAGTCACAGAACCCTGCCATGTACAGCACAGAAGAATCTGGTCTGGTAAAGATACTCTTTTCTTTCAGGGAATTCCATTCGTAGAAACCATCTGCCGGAATCAACAGCCGGTGATATAAGATTCCGTTCTGAAAAGAAGGTTTATCCATGACGGTTTCCACCCTTGCATTGATGACCGGATTTTTGCCTTTTGACAGGGGATATCCCCATCTGCATATACCCAGTTCCAGTCCGTGTTCTGACTGTCCAATGACTGGTGCGACATCGGTCGGACGGATATCTCCTTGTACCAGCCGGATCCTCCCATCTATGTTCTGTACCACTCTGGAAATATCTTCCGTCATACCGGGATCAATGTAATATCTGCTACACATAGTTCTCTCCTATTTAAGAATTTTTCTTATCTGTATATCCGCGGCTTCTGGATAAAGCTGCTTCATATGATCAACAATTTTTTTCCAGGATGTCCGCGGATCTTCCTTATAGCAGGAAGTGACATAGTCATATCCGTAAATGTGTTCCGGAGAAGAATACACCGCCACATCCCAGCCGTACTCCACGCCTTTTTGATTGATCCTTTTCCGAAAGTCGCAGTTACACAGATATGTCTGCATCATAAGGCTGATAATGGCTCCGTCAAATCCCTTTTCGCCATCTTTTCCAAATCCAGCCAATTTTTTCAATTCGTAGGAGTAGATTTCTGCATCATTTTCCATAAAATGATCCATAATCTTTTTGAGCTTGATCGATGCTTTTTCATCCTCAAACAGAGCATCAAAATCATAGCCGTCCCTGCGGTAGTTGGCAAATACCGGCAGCCATTTTTTGGAAATAAACCCGGCTTTTTTTGCAAAGAATTTTCCGTAAAGAATATCATGTCTTTTTGCAATGGCAATCCTCCATCTCCACGGATCCCTCTCCAGATCATCAGACCACCAGTATTCTGCCACTGTCCGTTCCTCCAGAGAAAATCCCGGAATTTCATTCTTGAAAAGAGGAAGAAAACCAACCCGGTTGATATATTCGACCGCTTCATCCACATCGTGGATGCATTTTGGATTATCCCATGTTACTCCATGAATGATCCATTCTCCTGCTTCGTTTCCCATGGCTTTATCCTTTCTGTATTTTGCTGTCTTAAGTATACCATATATTAACAGAGTAAGACAAAGATATATATTTTTTTTATCGAAAAAAATTGATGACATTTTTAACAGTGCTTTTTTTAAACAGCTTGAATTTCTGATGTTTAAGAGTATAACATTAAGAGATATAGTATTTGTAAATACACACAGGAGGGAAAAGCATGAAAAAAGTATTAAAACAGATTTTAACAGTCTCGCTGATTTTTATTATGGTTTTATCAGCAGTTCCAGTCCAGGCCAGAACACCAGAGTATTTTGGTGGCAAAAAAACCGTCACTCTATATACTGGAAAGACAATAAAAAATTCTGCAATAAAACACTTCTTTACATCTGCTGAGTTAGGTTTTTTTGATAAATCAGGTAGAAAAGTAAATTCCATAAGTAGTAGTAATCCGTCTGTTGCCGATGTATCGTTCGATTACTCCTTTATAAATGTTATCCCCAAAAAGACAGGAAAGACTGTTATTACTGCAAAAAGCGGCAACAAAACTCGCAAATGTAATCTTGTTGTAAGAAAATATACCAATCCGGTTGTATCTGTAAAAATCGGAAAATCAACTATCGCTGGAAGACATTTTAATACAGAGGCTTACCGGGTAATACCTTATTCAAAATTTGCCAATAAAAAAGCAAAAGTTACATTCAATTTAAAAAACGGATGGCATGTAAAGAAACATTGCATGTGGTATTTTGAAAAAGGCTGGGCTAAATCTGAAGACGTAGGTGATTGACCGACGGACAACTCTACGAGTTGGCCGCGGCTTCTTCGCGAGGTAAAAAACGCCTCGCAGGACTAACACTATCCCTCTATCCCCTGTGACGGGGATTACCTGGCTTACGCTGCCTTATCTTCTGATCCTTCCTGTCCGGTCTTTTCCTCCGGCTTCCAGATATATTTGGTGTCTCCCCAGAGTTCCCGGTAAAACGTACGCAGTTCCTTTCTTTCCCTGTAACGGACCCGGCTTGATCTTCCTTCCTTATGGAAACGGCAGGGCCTTTTCTTAGGAGCCTTTGCTTCCTTATACAGATCCTTATATCCAACAGACATAGTTGTAGTGTACAGGTAAGAGAGGTCATTGAGACCGGCAAAGGCATCCGGATACTCCTTGCGGATGATATTCCCTGCCCCGTTGATATCCGCATTGATCAGGATCCCGTCTCCGGAACGGTACAGCCCGCGTTTCACTCTCCTGCCGGAAAACGTGTATCCTCCTGTATTCCCTTTGGAATAGACAGGGATCTCATCCATGTCAAGCAGGCTGGCCTGGGAAGTGTAGCTTTCCTCGGTCAGGACAACCGCAATACCGCATTTTGTGGCAACAGATGTCAGGGCAGTAATGAATTTTGTATAAGGGATGGACACAAAGTTCTGGTTCGTGCTGTCCAGAAGGGAGATCCCATGCTTCTGTCCTTTATTGTGCCCCATGACGATCACTTCCACCCCTGCTGCCTGGGCATACCGGCAGACATACCATGCGCATTTATAGAAATAGTCCCGGAGAAAGTTTTCCCTCTTCCGGCTCAGTATATTGAGCTGTTCGCTGTATTTAACGGACTTCGTACTGTCCTTCCCTTTGGTGAGAGAGGAGATCAGGGCGGCCCGTTTCTTGTTGAACCGCTGGTTGGCGGACTTAATGGCACCGCCGCGGATCACAAACGGGACCCCTCCGAAATTGTTTGCTGCTGCCAGGAAGTTCCCCATACCAGGGTCCAGCCCCAGGATCCGCTTCGGGGACTCCGGAGGCTCCTCTGCTTTTATCTTATCATCAAAGGTGACCAGGATACGGTAGTATCCATATACCGGCTTGATCTCCGTTTTTACATACTTCATCCCCTTATACAGGGAGGTGCTTCCGATACATACCCGTTCCTTTAGGTTTACAAACATGAGCCAGTACTTTCCGTCCTCCTCCTGCAGTTTTGCCGTCTGGGAGGAGAACCATGCGGTACTTTCCGTATTTTTGAGATATCCGGGGATCTTTGGTTTATCATTGTGCAGGGGATCTTCCCGATACTTCTTCTGCAGTTCAAAATACCCGGTCCAGGCAGAGACTACCTTACGAATGGCATTCTGGTTGACCTGGCTGTTCATACGCTTATAGACCGGGTTATCCGTAAACTTGAAGATGGCATCCAGTACACCGTAAGAAAGGAACCATTTCTCCCTGGTCGGATACCGGAACGGTTCCTGAAGGGTCAGCTTATAAGCACGGACGGCACACTGCATTCCTCCAGCCTTTGCAGACCTGAGGTCCCGCAGGATCCTTGCCATCTGTTTCGGTCCGATATCTTCGTTTGCTTTCTGGATACCCGTGAAAACGTAGTGAAGGACTTCTGTCTCCAGGTGCGTGCGTTCTTCCGGAGATTTCTTTAACCCGGTCATGGTATTCCTGATATAGAAATTGGCAGTGTTATACATACATTTGAAATCTGTGGTGTCTGTCTTGAAATACTGACAGACCGCAGCCTCTGTTTTGTTTTTGGCAGGAATGAAATCCATCGCCCATGTACGCATGAGACACGCCTCCTTTCTCATTGAAAACCTTATCAGGTTAATTAGAACATCAGTTCTTTACTATGTTCATAGTATAGCATATATCATGGATAAATGCAAGTTTGATGTGCGTTCAGACGGGATCGGTTAAGGAACATCTTACCGGAAAGGTTATACCGAAAAAGATCCGGGAATACATGGGATCCCGGAGGACAGAATATCACAAGAGGAACTATGAAAAGTCCGGCAGATCTGTAAAAGATGAAAACCGATGCTTACATCCGACGGACAACCTTGTTGGTTGGCCGCGGTTTTACGCATCATTCGATAATGGTTCTATCGTTCCGATCAATGGCAAAGACTTTAAAATTTTTGCTGAGATGGGAATGCTGCGATATATCATGCTCTTTGTGGTATTTATCCGCCTCGTCCAAAGACTTTAGCTGATCTTACCTTCTCCATACTTTTTCATATACTGGCAGGATTTCAGACTTGGGGATTTCCCTTAAGGTCACCATGTTTTGATTTATCACCACGTCGAAAATATGCAGCCTTAAACAAGACATAAGAATCATCAGTAATTGTTTTCACATATCTCTTCCTGTATCTGCATTGTATTCTGCTCTTAATTCATCTCTTCGTGCCTTGGCTTTGTTTCGGTAAGTTTTGTAGCTCATATCGTATTTCATGAAAAGCCACGAGGATAGACTGGATGCCTTGTGGTAATCCTCATTGGGAGAATGAATCCTTGTCATTTTGGATGGACCGGTAACTGAACTATCATAGCGTGTAGTATTCATAAACTTGTTGTGGCCATGTACTCTGCTCATTAGAACCTCCTTTGTATTACGATCGAAATATTTGATATGTTCAGTATAATACTGCGGATCCTCATGTACAATATGAATATTACGGAATCTTAGACATATCCTCCATCAAGGCTGACATCTTCTGCATGTTCTGCTGCTTTAATTCCATGGAAGGATGCACATATCGGTTCAAGGTAATATTTACAGTGGCATGTCCCAGAATCTCACTCAGGCTCTTGATGTCAAAATCAAGCTCTACACAACGTGTGGCAAACGTGTGCCGTAACGAATGAAATTTAACTGGATCCAGACCGCATTTCTGCTGAATCAGGCGGAAATGTTTCTGCATGGTACGTGGTTCCAGATACTTTTCTTGACTGGATGTGAGGACATATCCATGCTGGTCAGGATAGTTTTTCTGGATGTAATCGATCAGTGCATCCGGAAGCGGGATCTTTCTGAGGGAACATTTGCTTTTTGGGGTGGATATTTCGATGTAGGATCTTGGTCCATCCGTAGCATAGTTGCTCAACCGCTGCAAGGTTTTGTGGACATATACGTTCTTTTTCTCCAATGATACATCCTCCCATTTCAGTGCGCAGAGCTCTCCTACTCGGATTCCTGTAAACAGGCACATCAGAATACCGAGATTTCTGTGGGACTTATGTTCAAACAGGTACTTGCACAAAATCCTCTGGTCAGATGCAGAGAGGACGACAAAATCAGGTGCTGTTTTCCGAATGACAATCTCCCTGCCGTTACAGGCTGGCTGATATCCATGGATATAGGCGTAATGAAGGATCCTTCTCATGACAGACATGGTATCGGATACTGTTTTTGAGGACAGTGGCTTTGACCGGGTTTTGGTAGTGGAGAAGAGGTTATCACAGAAAACCTGAAGATCGATGACAGAAATGTCATTGATATCCTTCTGTCCCAGTTCTGGAATAATATAGCTGTAGACCAAGGTATGATATTTGCAGAACGTGGACTTTTTGATCTGCGGTTTTAAAGAATGAAGCCATTCGATGGCAACAGCCTCCGCGGAATCCTTTTTTGGGACATTTTTCTTTAACTTTTCCGGATTCACTCCATCTGCTGCTTCGTCTCTCTTTTTCTTTGCTTCCTCATAGGTAAGAGCGTAGACATATCCATATACAGCTTTTCCGGTCTCCGTCCTTCCCTTGATGTACCTTCCTTCCCAGCGCCCGTCCTTTCTCTGGTAGATGTTTTTTCCTTTTTGTGGCATAATACTAAGTCTCCTTTCGTTTTTTGATATATAAAAAACATCGGAACCATTGTTCCGATGCTCTTTATCGTAAGTTGATCCTGGCGATATAAAGTCTTTAATTGCTTGAGCCTGTCATCTGTCTTTGGGGCATAGGAAATCCTGTCCACTATATTCCAAGTGAAACAGGCAGATTATGTCCACTTCATACTCCAAACGCGGCAGTGCGACGATTTAGATATTCTGCTTTTGTATAATGTCTATTATACGACATTACTGGTGTTGGGGAAAATATGTTCAGGATAAGCTGCCACAAGGATCATTCTGAAAAAGAAATGCTGCGGAGGAGACATCGTTAAAGACGACGGCGGCAGATCCCACATGGAGCACTTGCCAAAAACCTGCTTCCTGAGGATGTGGAGAATACAGAATTTCTGCTTACGGAGCAAACGCCAAAAGTGACTGGAACAGCTCCGTATTCTCATCCAATCGTTTCTTATCTTCTGAAGAAAATTACTGCGGTTGTAGTTACAGAAAAGAAATGATTTTTCATTACTAAAAACAATCCAGTTGTTGGCTGTCAGGAGATCATGCCCTTTCTGTTTCCAGGACTTTCGCCCTTTTCTTTCTGCCAGATCTACCGTCCATTCCATCACAGTGCATACTGATGATGGTAGAGAAATCCAGAGCCATCAAGGCTTTTACCAGGGTTTCTGAAGCGAAAATGGTTCGATCTTTAAGACTCTTGCGTACATATCCCCGACTCTCGCATCATCTCTTGAAGAACTCCAGCGTTTTGGTACCAGAAATTCCTTCGAACTCATTCCTTTTACTCGCATACATTTCCACAGAATGATTCCGACGTCAGATCCTCTTCCAGCCGCAAAGCCACATCAGCCACATATTCTCATCGACGGAAAGAGTTGGCTCCATATGATAAGTGTCATACAAAACAGAAAATGTCTGCGTAAGAGGCACGATATTTGCACCGCATTCCACGATCTTTGTGTTAATGTCATTAAAAATCTGTCTGGCAGTGTCAATACTGACCGCTTCTGCTCAAACAATGAAAACTATAAAACAGCTGTACCAATTTCCTCCGCTGTGCAATATTCCTGCAGTACGCTGTCTGCTGTATATGTATTCTGGTGCCAAAATGAAACCAAAAGATTTAAAAACATCTTTTTCTATTGCTAACTCTTCTGTGTATCCGGCACTGCATACATTTTGGCATAGGTCTGATCTGCCAGTCTTATGATACCGTTTTTGTAGGCTTTCTGATAGGGAATACGGTCCTTCCTCCTACAGCACCTGCTCTTGTGCAGCTGCCTGTTTCTTTGGGTGGAGAAATGCAAATATTCTCATTTACGGTACTCCTTTCCATAATCTTTACTATAAACAAGCAATAACTCCTGTTGTTTTTTTAGCATAAAGGTTTTTTTGATTCTTATACCACAAAAAAGACAGCCGAGCTGTCTTATGCAAAAGAAAACTGTCCGTTTTGCTGCTGGGATACCTGTACAAAAGGAACCCTGTCATGCTGGTACAGATAAGGGCAGTTAGCAGAAACGATCGCCTTACTCATGGATGGCACGACCGCATTCCCAATTTACGCTGCCTCGTAGGGATACGGTGCCACCTGGAATCATGCGAAATATCGTAATCATCCGGGAACCCATTCCCCCGTTTTAATTCCTCCACGGAGAGCATCCGCAGATC
>NZ_JBWJVP010000250.1:0-2667 GCF_056339915.1 Blautia sp. ZXY-1-B12
TGTGTAAATAAATAAAAAGGAGAACACGGTTATGGCAAAATTTGTAACAATCGGAGAAAGACTTTCCACTACTGCACCTGCAGTAAACAAAGCATTTACAGAAAGAGATCCAGAGCCGATCATCAAAAGAGCAAAACAGCAGCTTGACGCTGGTGCTACTTACCTTGATGTAAACATCGGACCTGCTGAGAATGATGGAGAAGATCTGATGAAATGGGCAGTACAGCTCCTTCAGTCAGAGTTTGACAATGTTCCGCTTGCACTGGATACAACAAACAAGAAAGCTATTGAAGCTGGTATCTCTGTATATAACAGAGCAAAAGGAAAACCGATCGTTAACTCTGCTGATGCTGGTGACAGAATCACAAACATCGACCTTGCAGCAGCAAACGATGCCATCTGTATCGCACTTTGCTCTTCCGGTATGGTAGCAGCAGACAATGATGAACGTATGATGCACTGCCAGAACATGCTTGAAAGAGGTATGTCTCTTGGTATGGAAGCTGAAGATCTGTGGTTTGACCCGTTATTCCTGGTTGTAAAAGGAATGCAGGACAAACAGATGGAAGTTCTTGAAGCAATCAAAATGTTCTCTGATATGGGACTGAACTCCACAGGTGGTCTTTCCAATAACAGTAACGGTATGCCGAAACATATCCGTCCGATCATGGACTCTGCTCTTGTAGCAATGGCTATGATGAACGGTCTTACATCTGCAATCGTTAATCCTAACGACCTTCGTCTGATGGAAACTATTAAATCCTGTGATGTATTCAAAGGCAATACACTGTATGCAGATTCCTACCTGGAAATCTAATCAGTATAGCTGAGAAATCTAATAAAATATTCGACCGACATAAATGAATACATAATTATGGGGGCTGAAGGCTTCGGTCTTCGGTCCCTGTTTTATTACAGGCTATTACGACTATGAGAAAGGTGGTTGCCGAATGTTTAAGGTAACATTTTCATTCGAAGATGGCAGTATGGTAGAAACTTTTGCCAATGCGGGGGATAATTTACTGGAGGTTGCACGAAGTGCCAATGTGGCTATTGATGCACCATGTTCCGGAAACGGAGCCTGCGGAAAATGTCGTGTCCAGTTAAAGAGCGGAGAACTGGAAAGCAAAAAGACATTACATATTTCTGACGAAGAATATCAGGCGGGATGGCGTCTGTCTTGCTGCAGCAAGATCAGTGCGGACGTCAATGTGCTGGTACCTGATATTGCATCTGCCTATAAGAGCAGAATGAAAGTAGCTGATTTAAGTTCGAAAGAGGAAATAGCCATTTTTGAAAATGCCAAGAGTGATATACAGCTGGCAGGCATTGAACTGAAAAATAGTCTGGAGGTTGTGGATGTGCTGATGGACGTTCCCTCTCTGGATGATACTATGCCGGACAATGAGAGATTGACACGTGCATTGCGGAAATATTTAAATATCAACAGAGTACGGATACCATATGTAGTCCTGAAAAAACTCCCTGATGTACTGAGAGAGAACAATTTTGCAGTGAAATGTGTGATCCGCGCTACTTCTGACGATATGTATGTCTATGATATATTTGGCAAAGACGAGGATGTGGTCATCGGAGGTCTGGCAATTGATATCGGTACAACTACAGTTTCTGCTGTACTGATCAATATGGAAAATGGAGAAATTCTGGCAAAAAGTTCTGCCGGAAACGGACAGATCCGTTTTGGTGCAGATGTAATAAACCGAATCGTGGAATCACAGAAACCCGGAGGTCAGAAAAAATTGCAGGATGCGGTGATCAAGGAGACTATCAATCCAATGATCCACGAAATGTGCAAGAGTGCAAAATTTCCCAAAGACCATATCTACAGGATGTGTGTGGCATCCAATACAACTATGAATCATCTGTTTGCAGGAATCAATGCGGATCCGTTGCGTACAGAGCCTTATATCCCTGCATTCTTTAAGACCAATTCCCTTTTTGCTTCCGATGTGGGAGTTGATATCAATAAAGATGCTCATATTATTATGGCGCCGAATATCGGAAGCTATGTAGGCGGCGATATCACAGCCGGAACTCTGGTCAGCCAGATTTGGAACAGGCCCGAATTCTCACTGTTTATCGACCTTGGTACAAATGGAGAGCTTGTATTTGGAAACTCAGACTTTATGATGAGCTGTGCATGTTCAGCAGGTCCTGCCTTTGAGGGTGGTGACATCAGCTGTGGTATGCGTGCCACAGACGGAGCCATCGAAGCATGTACCATTGACAAAGAGACTATGGAGCCGACCTACAAGATCGTAGGTGATCCGGGAACCAAACCTGTAGGTTTGTGTGGTTCCGGTATCATCGATGTGATCAGTGAACTTTATATCTGCGGAATTATCAACCCCAAGGGTAAATTTATTCGCGAAGGAAAGAGAATCAAACATGACAAATATGGAATGGGCAGTTATATCCTTGCATTTGAGGAAGAGGCAGGTTCTGTAAAGGATGTTGAGATCACAGAAGTTGATATTGATAACTTTATTCGTGCAAAAGGTGCAATCTTCTCAGCAATCCGCACAATGCTGACTTCTCTGGACTTCGATGTGAGCATGATCGATGATGTGTATGTTGCAGGTGGTATCGGAAGCGGTATCAACATGCAGAATGCAGTCAACATCGGTATGTTCCCGGATATCCCCA
>NZ_JBWJVP010000251.1:0-16441 GCF_056339915.1 Blautia sp. ZXY-1-B12
GCCATTGGTGTTGCTGTTCAGGAGGCTAGCGCCGGAAGAACAGTAGTAAAGCTGGATGACGCTGTTACTGATGTGAAACTGACAGATGTTCTTTCTCAGATTACATATGAGGGAGATTCCAGCCTTAAAATCGGAGAAGACGGAACTTTAGTCAGTACAACAGAACCGTCCCCTACCCCAACTCCTGCAGAAGAAAAACTGAAAGTAACAGGAAAAGAATGCAAATGGTCAGGAAGTAGTACTGTTAAAATTAAGTTCCAGTCAAATGTAAAAGGTACCTATTATATTGACTGGGTAAAACGTGGTGAGAAAGCACCAACAATCGATACTTCCAGAGTAGGCGCGCCTATTGAGGCTGATACAAATGTAACAGCAAAAGTTACTGATCTTCCTGACTATGATGTTGATATTTATGTATGTGTGATCAGTGATAAGGATAAGAGTAATTATGGCTCTGTAATGTTCCAGCCTGATCCAAAAGAACGTCCTGTTATACCTACACCATCTCATACTCCGGTAGTACCCGATGTAAAAGAGAGTGTTGTACAGGGATTTGAGAAAGCACTTGTGTTCTATCCCAAAACTTTTTATGACTTCAAGGTAATTGGTGCGGGTACACAGAATAATAATCCAGGAGAGGGAGATGTAAGATGGGTTCCTTCAGGATGGAGTATGTCTTCCAATCCATCTTCATGGAATCCATCATGGAAGATTGGTGCAAAGGATGGTATTTATACAGATACAGAGAAAACATATACCATCTATATTAAATATAATAAACAGGTATACAGTGGAAATGACTGGCAGGAAACAGATGCTTCCGAAGTTCTGTCCTATCAGTTCAAGGCAGCTCCTCTGACACAGGCCACTACCACACCAGGTGCAAACGGAACAAACGGAGACGGAACAGGATCCGGCGACGGAACTACAGATGGAGGAACTACAGATGTAACTCCTACCACCTATGCAGATGGAGCAAACGGAACAGCGAAATCAGCAGTATCCACAGGTGATGAATCACCGATCGGAACTATGCTGGCTCTTGCTGCAGCTTCTGTTCTTGCAGGTGGTTACGTACTGATAAGAAGACGTAAAAAAGAAATGTAAATATAATCCAATTATTTTTAAGAGACAGGTCTTATGGCCTGTCTCTTTTCATATATATAATAATAATAATAAGGCAGCCATTCAGCCGTCCATACAGGTCAGAATCCGGAATCTGATCCAGGCTGCTGAACATTTGCCAAAAAGGAGGAAAGAATGTATGTCAACAGAACAGATGGGAACTTATGAAAAAATATACTTCGCATTGTGGGAACTCGGACAGAGATATGGAAATTTTGTCCAGTTCAGAGTGATCGGAAGAAGTCATGATGACAGAATGATCCCCATGCTTGAGATTGGAAAGGGTGATACCTGCATTATCTGTCTGAGCGGAGTGGAAAGCGGAGACAGAAATCTCCCGGAATATCTTTTGTCCATTGCAAAAGATTACTGCAGATCCTATGAAAGCAACTGGACCATCGGAGAAAGTTATGAAGTTCGTAAACTTCTGGATAAGGTTCGTATCTGTATGATCCCCATGCTGAATCCTGACAGCTATGAGATATGTGAATACGGATATGGTGCCATACATAATCCCATCCACAGACAGATGCTGAAAATGCAGGACAGGCCTGTGGAAGAGTATGAATGTAATGCCAGGGGAATTGATCTGCGCAGAAATTTTCCGACTAATTATTATCAGCGGAAAAGAGTGAATCAGGAGCCTGCCAGTGAGAATGAGACTCGTGCCCTGATCAGCATTTTTCAGGAATATTCAAGCCTTGGCCTGCTTACATTCAGTTATTCCAGAGGGAAGATCGTTTACTGCAGACAGGAGAAAGGCTTTGCCTACAATCAGAAAAATTACAGACTGGCAAGGCATTTACAGAAATGTTCCGGCTATCGTCTGGAAAAAGGGATTGCAGGTGGTGCGAGAGTCAAAAAAGCCGGAGCAAAACCTGAGATGGGATCTCCGGAACAGTTTTATGCGGAAGTAATCCGTCAGCCCTCTCTGGCAATTGAGATTCCGGAATACCGCAAGGACGATATGGAAGAACTGCGTCTGATTCCACTTGAATATCTTTATTCTTTAAACAGCGGCATATTGGCAAACGCATAAATCCGTCACACAGTCAAAGAAAAACAGTCTCTGAAAATAAAAAGTAATAAAAACATGTAAAAACAGAGATTAGCGTTTGACATAAAGCCATAGATTCTGTATGATAAAAAGAGTGCCCCGAAATGTTGTAAACAGAAAGATGAGGAATCAATAGTGAATAATAATACACAGGAAAGTAAAATACAGTTAGAATATATCAATAAATGTACAGAGCTTGTGAAGGAAAAATATAAAAAGGCGCCAGCTTTCTTTATCCAGAATGCAGGCTGCCAGATGAATTCCCTGCAGACGGATACAGTGGCCGGTATCGTGAAACGTATGGGCTATACAGAAGTATCCAGAGAAGAAGATGCAGATGTTGTCATCTATAACACCTGCACAGTCCGGGAGAATGCAAACCTGAAGATTTACGGTCATCTTGGCCATCTGAAAAGTATTAAGAAAAAGAATCCTGAACTGAAGATTGTATTGTTTGGCTGCATGATGCAGGAGCCGGAAGTAATTGAGAAGATCCACAAAGAATATTCTTTTGTTGATCTGGTTTTCGGTACCCATAACTTCCATAAGTTTCCGGAGCTTTTCTACAGAAGCTTAAATACGGAGGGACAGATCATTGATGTCTGGAAGGAATCTGATGAAATCGTGGAGGGTATGCCTTCTGACCGTAAATATTCCTTTAAAACGGGTGTCAATATTATGTTTGGCTGCAATAATTTCTGCAGTTACTGTATTGTACCATATGTAAGAGGAAGAGAGAAGAGTCGCGAACCGGAGGCGATCATAGAAGAGATCAAGGGTCTGGTGGCTGACGGTGTAACGGAAGTTATGCTTCTGGGACAGAACGTTAATTCCTATGGAAAGACACTGGAACATCCGGTTACTTTTGCACAGCTTCTGAAACAGGTGGAAGCAATTGAAGGATTAAAGAGAATCCGTTTCATGACTTCCCATCCGAAGGATCTGTCTGATGAACTGATCCGGACAATGGCAGAGAGCAAAAAAGTGTGCCATCACCTCCACCTTCCCATGCAGTCCGGAAGCAGCCGAATCTTAAAGATCATGAACCGCCGTTATGACAAAGAAAAGTATCTGGAGCTTGTAGCCAAGATCCGTAATGCCGTACCGGATATTTCCCTTACTACAGATATCATTGTAGGTTTTCCGGGAGAAACGGAAGAGGATTTCCAGGATACTCTGGACGTTGTGGAAAAATGCGATTTTGATTCTGCGTTTACCTTTATTTATTCCAAAAGAAGCGGCACACCTGCTGCCAAAATGGAGAATCAGGTACCTGAGGATGTGGTAAAAGACCGTTTTGACCGTCTTCTTGCTCTGGTTCAGGAAAAAGGCCGAAAGGCTTCTTCCCGTTTCGAGGGAACTGTTCAGGAAATCCTTGTAGAGGAAGAAAGCAGAGAAAAAGGTATCTTTACAGGAAGAACAGAATATAACCTTCTGGTCCATTTCCCGGGATGTCAGGATCTGATCGGTAAATATGTAAAAGTAAAACTGGATACCTGCAAGGGATTCTATTATTTCGGAAGCCTTGCAGAATAAAAATGATGGCTGTTTCTGAACAGCAATATAAAGGACTTCTACAGAAGCCCATATCAATTTGGATATAGAGGGTGGAAGATAAAAGTGAAACAAAATAAATACGAAATAGATATGTGTAACGGAACCATCATGGACAAGCTGATTTCCTTTTCACTGCCGCTGATGCTGTCCGGAATCCTGCAGCTGATGTTTAATGCTGTGGATATCATAGTGGTGGGAAGATTTAGCGGAAGTCAGGCACTTGCAGCCGTAGGCTCAACCACAGCACTGATCAATGTGTTTACCAATCTGTTTATTGGTATCTCACTTGGTGCGAATGTACTTGCTGCCCGGTTCTATGCGGCAGGAAAAGACCGGGAAATGTCAGATACCGTTCATACGGCTGTAACTCTTGCACTGGTAAGCGGTATCGTCATGGCATTTGTGGGACTGATTTTTTCCAGATGGGCTCTGGAACTGATGGGTACCCCGGACGATGTGATCGGACAGTCTGCACTGTATATGAAAATCTATTTTCTGGGTATGCCGTTTTTTATGCTTTATAATTATGGAGCTGCGATTCTGCGGGCTGTAGGAGATACGAAACGTCCACTGATCTTTCTGGTTATTTCCGGTGTTGTAAATGCAGTACTGAATCTGATCCTCGTGATCATGTTTCATATGGATGTGGCGGGCGTAGCCATTGCTACTGTGATCTCCCAGTTAATTTCCTGCATTCTGGTACTCAGATGTCTGCGTACATCGAAAACCAGCTACCAGCTTCATTTTGGAAAATTAAGGATCAATACTGTTTACTTAAAACAGATTTTCCAGGTTCGGGATTCCGGCCGGGATCCAGAGCACAGTCATTAATCTGTCAAATGCTCTGCTTCAGTCCTCGGTTAACTCCTTTGGATCGACCGCCATGGCAGGGTATACGGCGGCCAATAATATTTTCGGTTTTCTGTATGTGGCGGTGAACTCTGTCACACAGGCATGTATGAGCTTTACCAGTCAGAACTATGGTGTGCATAAATTTAAACGTATGGATAAGGTTCTGGTCGACTGTCTTATTATTTCCGTAGTTACCTCCTTTTCCCTTGGATGCGGTGCATATTTCTTCGGTTCTGAGATTCTTAAGATTTATACTGCCGATCCGGAAGTGATCCGCTGCGGACTGGAAATCCTGTCTTACACTACCGTACCTTATTTTCTCTGCGGGATTATGGATCTGTTTCCGGGTGCCCTGCGTGGAATGGGACATTCCGGCGTTCCAATGATCCTGTCAGTGATCGGAACAGTAGGAACCAGGATCGTATGGATATTTGGAATATTCCCGCATCACAGATCACTGGCTGTTCTGTTTATTTCCTATCCTGCATCCTGGATGCTGACGATCATTATGCAGGTCACCTGTTTTTATTTTGTCAGAAGAAAAGTGCATAGAGTATAGGTCTTTGAGCTTTTGCGAAAAATAATTACCGGCAGAATATTACCGGCGGTTATTTTCTGTGAGAGCTCTTTTTTGTGTTACTGCTGCTTACTCTGTCCACAGTAACTAATCTTTTTGTTTCCGATATGAAAAAACAGTATTGACAAATACCCCATAAGGGTATATAGTGACTACTGTAAAGATACCCCGTAAGGGTATTTTGAAATCGTTATATGTTTCAGAAATTTATATAAAACAGAGCTTATTTATAAAAATGTACTCTCGGAGTCTTTATTGCACTTGCTTTTATGGCTGATTTTTCGCCAGATGCACCCGCATTTTATCAACGTACGCACCGCGTACGCCTCAAAAATTCGGGCACATCTGACAAAAAATCTTCTCATAAAATCAAGTACAAAAAGATTCCGAGAGTACATAAAAATCAGAAGGAGGATTTCCCATATGGCAGATACACAGGAGAAAAAAGTCTGTCCCTGCTGCACAAAACACACAATGCGTTCTGAGGAGGAGAGAAAGAAGCTGATCAATCGTCTTAAACGTGTGGAAGGACAGATCCGAGGGATTATCGGTATGCTGGAGAATGATGCGTACTGTAACGATATCCTGATCCAGTCCGCAGCAGTCAACGCAGCAGTGAACGCATTTAACAAAGAACTGCTTGCCAGCCATATCCGCAACTGTGTGGCAAGAGATATCCGCGAGGGCAAGGATGAGACGATTGATGAGCTGGTGGCTACTTTGCAGAAACTGATGAAGTGAAGGCTGTGTGTTCAGACTATTATAGCATCAGAGTACAGCAGAATAAAGATCTGGGAACTGCAAAGCAACAGAGCAGTAGATATCAGGTAAGGAACAACAAGTCGTAGGAGGAATAGAAATGGAACAATACAATGTAACCGGAATGAGCTGTGCGGCCTGCAGCAGCAGAGTGGAGAAGGCCGTATCCAGGGTTCCGGGTGTGACATCCTGTTCGGTCAGTCTGCTGACCAACTCCATGGGAGTAGAGGGAACTGCCGGTTCAGGTGAGATCATCAAGGCTGTACAGGATGCAGGATACGGAGCATCCTTAAAGGGGGCATCCGGGGAGCAGATATCTGCTTCTGCGGCAGAGGAGGCACTGGAAGACCATGAAACACCGGCGCTGAAACGAAGGCTGATCGCATCTGTAGGCTTTCTGCTTGTGCTGATGTATTTTTCCATGGGACATATGATGTGGGCCTGGCCTCTTCCGGCATGGTTTAATGATAATCATATTGCCATGGGACTGGTGCAGCTTCTTCTCGCCGGAATCATAATGGTCATTAACCAGAAATTTTTTGTCAGCGGATTTAAGAGCCTGTGGCATCGTGCACCAAATATGGATACCCTTGTGGCACTTGGCTCCATGGCATCCTTTTTGTGGAGTGTTTATGTACTTTTTGCAATGACAAGGGCACAGGTAGACGGAGATTCGGCGGCAGTTATGAATTACATGATGGAGTTCTATTTTGAATCTGCAGCCATGATCCTTACCCTGATCACAGTTGGAAAAATGCTGGAAGCCCGATCTAAGGGAAAGACAACGGATGCGCTGAAAGGTCTGATGAAGCTGGCACCTAAGACAGCAGTTGTTGTCCGGGACGGACAGGAAGCTACTAGTGCCCATCGAACAGGTCCGAAAAGGTGATGTTTTTGTGGTACGTCCCGGTGAGAACATTCCGGTGGATGGAGTGGTCCTTGAGGGGAGACAGTGCTGTCGATGAGGCGGCACTTACAGGGGAAAGTATTCCTGTTGACAAGAATCCGGGAGATGCCAGTCTCTGCTGCGACCGTAAACCAGTCTGGATTTATCAGATGCGAAGCTACTAGGGTAGGCGAGGACACTACTCTTTCCCAGATTATTAAGATGGTAAGTGATGCGGCTGCAACAAAAGCTCCTATTGCAAAAATCGCAGACAGGGTTTCCGGAGTTTTTGTTCCGGCAGTTATCAGTATTGCGGTTATCACCACCATTGTCTGGCTGCTGACAGGAAAAGAGTTCGGATATGCACTTGCCAGAGGTATTTCTGTTCTGGTCATCAGCTGTCCCTGTGCCCTTGGGCTTGCCACACCGGTTGCCATTATGGTAGGAAACGGAATGGGGGCCAAAAACGGAATCCTGTTTAAAACAGCAGTATCCCTGGAGGAAGCAGGTAAGATCCAGATCGTTGCATTAGATAAGACAGGAACTATCACAAAGGGTGAACCGCAGGTGACAGATATGGTTCCTGCAAAGGGAATCTCAGAGGAAGAGCTTTTAGGCTATGCCTATGCACTTGAGAAGAAGAGTGAACATCCTCTTGCAAAAGCCATTATTGCCAGAGCAGAAGAGAAAAAGATTGTTTTGCAGAAGGTTTCTGATTTTCAGGCTCTTCCTGGAAACGGTCTTCGTGCAGCATTAAACAGTGATGTGCTTACAGGCGGAAATATGAAATTTATCAGCAATGAAACCTCTGTATCACCGGAACTGATGAAGCAGGCAGAAAAACTTGCAGGAGAAGGAAAAACACCACTTCTTTTTGCAAAAGGCAGGAAGCTTCTCGGCATGATCGCAGTGGCAGATGTTATAAAAGAGGACAGTCCTCAGGCAATAAAAGAACTGCAGAACATGGGAATCAGGGTAGTAATGCTTACCGGTGATAATGAACGCACAGCAAAAGCGATCGGAGCACAGGCAGGAGTGGACGATGTAATTGCAGGTGTTCTTCCGGATGGCAAGGAAAGTGTGATCCGTTCTCTGAAGGAACAGGGAAAGGTTGCCATGGTAGGAGACGGAATCAATGATGCCCCTGCACTTACCAGGGCAGACATCGGTATTGCGATCGGTGCAGGAACAGATGTTGCCATTGATGCCGCAGATGTGGTATTAATGAAGAGCCGGCTCAGTGATGTACCTGCTGCCATACGTTTAAGCCGGGCAACATTGAGAAATATCCATGAGAATCTTTTCTGGGCATTCTTCTACAATGTGATCGGTATTCCACTGGCAGCCGGTGTATGGATTCCGATTTTCGGATGGACACTGAACCCCATGTTTGGTGCAGCTGCCATGAGCCTTTCCAGTTTCTGTGTGGTAACCAATGCACTGAGACTGAATCTCTTTAAGGTACATGATGCTTCCAGAGACAAAAAAATAAAACAGAATGTGGAAGAAATCCATTATATTTCAGCTAATGCAGAAATGAAAAACGTAACAGAAAACAAAAGTCTAAAGGCAGAGAATCCAGACTTTTGCAACAGTGAAATTCATGATCCAAAAGATCAGGAAAATATAAAAGAAAACAAGGAGAACAAAGAAATGACAACAATCACAGTAAACGTAACAGGAATGATGTGTGGACATTGTGAAGCACATGTGACAAAGGCAGTAAAAGAGGCATTTGGAGTGGAAGATGTAGTTTCCTCCCATGAAAAAGGAACCACGGTGATCCATGCTCCGGAGAAACTGGACGAGGATAAGATCCGCGAAGTGATCAAAGAAGCCGGCTATGAAGTAACTGGTATCACACAGGAATAAAAAACAAAAAGGGGATTTTATGGAAAACCAGAACCAGACACCACATAAAAGACGTGTCCGTTATAAAGGAAAATATCCGAAGAAATTCGAAGAGAAATACAAGGAATTACAGCCTGAGAAATATAAAGATACCATTGAACACGTGATTCAGAAAGGAAATACCCCGGCGGGAATGCATATCTCCATTATGGTTAAGGAAATCCTTGATTTTCTTAATATCCAGCCGGGCGAAACTGGATTTGATGCCACATTGGGCTATGGCGGCCATACGAAAGCGATGCTTCAGTGTCTGAATGGCAAGGGCCATATTTATGCAACAGATGTAGACCCTGAGGAATCCGCCAAAACAAAGAAACGTCTGGCAGAGCAGGGATTCGGGGAAGAACTGCTGACAGTAAAGCTTCAGAACTTCTGCACCATTGATGAGATTGCCAAAGAGGTTGGAGGATTTGACTTTATTCTGGCAGATCTCGGTGTTTCATCCATGCAGATTGATAACCCCAAAAGAGGTTTCTCTTTTAAAACAGACGGACCTCTGGATCTGCGCCTGAATCAGGAAACCGGCATCAGTGCAGCCCAGCGTCTGGATACCATTTCCAGAGAGGAGCTTGCGGGAATGCTCTGTGAAAATTCTGATGAACCATATTGTGAGGAACTCGCCAAAGCCATTACCGATGAGATCCGCAGGGGAAATCATATTGACACTACCACAAAACTGCGTCAGGTAATCGAAAAAACTCTTGATTTCCTTCCTGAAAAGGAAAAGAAAGAGACAATTAAGAAAACCTGCCAGCGAACCTTCCAGGCATTGCGTATTGATGTTAACCATGAGTTCGAAGTATTGTATGAATTTATGGAGAAGCTTCCGGATGCTTTGCGTCCGGGCGGACGTGTGGCAATCCTTACCTTTCATTCCGGTGAAGACAAGCTGGTAAAGAAAGCGCTTAAAGCAGGATACAAGGAGGGAATCTACTCAGACTATGCAAAAGATGTGATCCGCCCCTCAGCCAAAGAGTGCACACAGAATCCAAGAGCCCGTTCCACAAAGATGCGCTGGGCTATAAAGGCTGAATAAAGTTCTAATAAATGTTTGTGAATTACTCGGTAACTGAGTTACCAGAGCATCTGAAAAAAGGCGGGATACCGCCTTTTTTCAGGGTGCATCCATGACGCCACTACTGTTTGCTCTTTAGAGCTATACAGCTGCTTTTATTATTTCCGGTGTTTTCAGTCCGGTTACGGACAGTTCTTTTGCACTGTCCACTGTAAGAAATCAGATAACACAGGAAAGTATACAAAGTTGCATTATTTTGTAGAATTGCTATGAACTATGAACAATTGACGTATTTTGTAAACAAAAGTATACTATGCTTATTAAAAGAACGAAGGAAAGAAGCCAGGAGATTACACCTGACAACAGAGGAGTAATATGGGGAAAGGAATTGAACGGTATGGCTACTGATGAAGAGCTTTATGGGCAATATCTGAGCGGTGACGAGACAGGACTTGAACTATTGATAAAAAAATACGGCGATCCATTGACCTTATACATCGATGGTTATCTGCATGATGTCCACGAAGCGGAGGACTTAATGATGGAAACCTTTTCCTGGCTGTTTACGAAAAAGCCCCGCATCCGGGATGGATGTTTTAAGGCTTATCTCTATAAAGCAGCGCGTCACATGGCATTACGCCACAAAAGCAGACGACGGATTATCTTCAGTCTTGACGACCTGACCAGAGAACCGGAGGCACAAACGCTGGTGGAGGAGATCGTCCGCACAAAGGAACGAAATCAGATCCTGCATCTCTGCATGGACGAGTTAAATTCAGATTATCGGGAAGCTCTTTATCTGACCTATTTTGAGGGTATGAGCTATCAACAGGCTGCTAAGGTCATGGGAAAAAGTGTGAAACAGATCACAAATATGGTGTACCGGGGAAAAGAGCGTTTACGCGGATTATTGCAACGGGAGGGTATTACAGATGTTGAAAAATGAGGAACGAATTGCTGAAGTAAAACGGCGTATTGGGGAAAAAGAACGACAGCAGAGACTGAGGCACAGACGGATTGTCTCCGCATTCTGCATAGCGGCATGCCTTGCAGTAATCGTTGGTGTTTCCTTTGTCATGCCAGGTATTGTCGGACAGATTGAGCCCGGTGCTTCTTCCGGCTTTGAAACAGCAGCAACAATTTTAGGCGGCGGCACCGCACTGGGATATATGGTGATCGGACTGCTCGCTTTTATTCTCGGCGTGTGCGTGACGGTTCTGTGCTTCCGCATCCGCCAGCTGGACAAAGAGGAGCAGACGGAGGAACAAAAGGGGGACAATGGAGATGGAGCTGATCAATAATCTTTTTCAATTCGCTGTCACCCTGCTGGGCTTTTGTCTGAGTGGTATCTGGTATCTGAAAGATCGAAAACAGACCTGTTTCCTGCTGACCTGTTTTTACGGCTGCTTTGCCCTTGGCTCTCTTTACTGGACGCTGTATCTGCTTCTGTTTTCTGAAACGCCGCAGGTCTTTTATGTGTCAGAGTTCGGCTGGATAGCCAGCGTGATTTTTCTTTATCTTCTGCAATACACCCTTTCTTCTGCGGAGGAAAGAGACTTTTCGACACGGAAATCTCTGATAGCTCCTCTGATTGGCATTCCGCTTTGTGTGTTTTACTGTACCTTTGGGGATGTTCTCTCCAATTTGCTCTGGTGTAGCATGATGATCGTTGTTTCTTATCATTCCATCAGAGGGCTTATTTATGCTCTGATACAGACGGGAACGGCACGTAAGATCCGGTATTTTCACATTGGGGTGCTGTGCTATGTGGCGGTGGAGTATGCTCTTTGGCTCTCCGGCTGTCTGTGGCCGGGTTATTCCATTTCCAATCCCTATTGCTGGTTTGATCTTCTGCTTACAGGCTGCCTGTTCGCACTGCTCCCGGCCACAGGAAAGGCGGTGCAGACATGACCTATATTGAAAATGTATTTCTCTGCATTGCTTCGCCCCTGTTGATCGCGGCTCTGTGTATGGGAAAGCGGCAGAGAAAATTCTTTCTGTTCTGCCTTGCCGGAATGGGTGCCTGTCTGCTGTCTGCTTACATCAACACCTTTTTTGCCGCACTTTATAGAGCGGACACCTTTACCACTACTACAGAGATCGCCCCGGTGGTGGAGGAAGTGATGAAATTTCTGCCATTGCTCTTTTATCTGCTGATATTTGAGCCGAAAAGAGAGCAGATAAAAAATACAGCTGTAGTTATAGCTCTTTCCTTTGCCACATTTGAGAACGTCTGCTACCTGATCCAAAACGGAGCCGGACATTTTTCTTTTATTTTCTTCCGTGGTATTGGGACTGGAGCCATGCATGTGATCTGTGGAGCCATTGTCGGCGGTGGTCTTGCATATGTGTGGCAGAGAACATGGCTGAAGATTGCCGGAACCTGCGGTCTGCTGGGAGCAGCAATCACTTTTCACGCAATTTATAATCTTCTGATCGCCTATGGCAGTGCAGCACAGTATATTGCTTATCTGTTGCCTGTACTGATCCTGGCAGCGGGAAAACTGATCTTCCGCAGTTCAATACAATAATATAACCTGATTTTCCGCTTTTGGGAGCTGTTTCGGCAGCTCTCAAATTTTTTTGAAAAAATTTGATTTTCAGGTGAGAGTTTTTCGCTTTTTTTGTACCTATATAAGTGAAAGACTTTTTAGGACTTTTTTGTGAAAGGAGGATGGAAGGCATGTATGATACAGAAAAGCGTATCGAATTGGTAAAAAAACGAATGCATGAATACCACCGCCGCCAGGAGCGGCGCACAGTCTGCCGGCTGTCTGTTCTGTGTACCCTGTTGTTCCTGTCTCTCGTGGGAACAATGGGGATGATGCAAAGCCAGCCAATAGACATCACGGGAATGTACGGCACAATCCTGCTGCATGAGGACGCAGGCGGTTATGTGTTGGTGGCTGTCATTTCCTTTACTGTGGCAGTCGTGATTACTGCATTATGTATCAAATTCAGAAAAAGAGGACAAAAGAGTCAAGACGTAGAAGATCATGTATTAAAGAAAGGAAAGGTGGAAGTATGAAGAAAAAGTGTTTCAAAAAAACTGTTTCATGGGCATTGAGTATCGTTATGTCCGCAACGATGGCGGTAACTCCGGTATTGGCAGACACTTTTACTGATGGTAGTCAGCTGATCGTTTCCGAAGATGCAGGAGAAGAGACTCCGGCAGCTACAATATCCGATGCAGAAGACGAAGGTATGATGGAGCCAGAACATACCTTTGAGATCGAAGATAACTGCGAAGATTCAGGACGTACCGGATTTTCCAGCGAAAATGAGGCAAGCGGGTTTTCCGATGACAGCGTTCTAGCTGCGCAGACAGAAGAAAAAGCGGCTGTTTACCTGGATCCGTCATCTGGAAACGATGGTAATACTGGAGAGAGTGCTAAGTCTGCCGTAAATACTCTTTCGAAAGCCGTAGAGCTTGCACAAGGTGGCGATATTTTTCTTCTTGATTGTGTGGAGGTCGATAGTGATATCAAACTGAGCAATGTGACATTTCGCCCTGGAAAAAGCAATATGTCAGGTATGCTGTATATAAGTAGAGGTAAGGTAACATTAGAAAACATAATAATAAATAATAAAACACCGGATGGTAAGTCTTGCCAGTTCTCTAATTATCCTATTGAAGTGACTGGAAGGTTGGCAACATTGACTATAGCGGATGGTACTGAGATTGGACCGTTCCCGGGAAACAGTTGTATTATTGTATCACACGATAGTACTGTAAATCTGAATGGTGGTAAAATCCTGGGAGATAAGCAGAACACAGTTGAATATGGCGGTGGAATATATGCGGAACATGCAACTGTCAATGTGAATGGAGGTACAATCAGTGGACATAGTGCAACGTATGGCGGTGGAATATTTTCGTCTTACTCAAACATTAAAATAAACGGGGGTACAATCAGTGATAATCAGTCAATAAGAGGCAGTGGAATATATGCGATAAATGATTCAAACGTAAGTTTAAAAGGAGGCAGTATTATTCATAATAAAAGTGGACAGGGCGCAGGTGTCTACTTGTCTATTTCTAAATTGTTTATAAATGGGGAAAGCTGCCAGATCACCCAAAATACAGTAACAACAGAACCTTCTCCTAAAGATATGCGCGGCGAAGGTGGCGGAATTTATCTGATTTATTCTGAAGCAGAAATTGAATCTGGAACCATCAACAAAAATACAGCCATTGCAGCAGCTCCTGACGAAAACGGTAATATCCAGGGCGGATTAGGTGGTGCAATTTCAGCAAAGTATTCAAGAGTAACCATCAAAGGAGATACAAAAATCCGTAATAACAGTGCGGGTAACCGTGGAGGTGCGATATACACAGAGGGAACGAACAATGATTCTAGTCTGCTTAATATAGAAGGTGGAACTATCAGCGGCAATCATGTGAATGGAAGCGGAGCCGGTATATTCGCTATATGTTCTAGGGGAAACAAACATAATATGGATGTGAACATTTCCGGTGGAACGATAACAAATAATTACAGCGGAACAGGAGAGAATGAAGAAGAAAATGCGATCGTCTTGATGGGGTGGGATCCGAATCTGACTGAAGATACCGGTTTCGCAGATCTGCATCTTAGTGACAGTCCGGTAATAACGGGAAGCGTAACACTTTCAGATGATAATAATTATGGGCCTCGTATATATGTAGGTAAATCTTTGCAATTATCAGACAAACATATTTTGGTGACACCTACATATGGAAAAGCTGATTTAATTGCGGTTGAATATGAGAATGATTCAGCAGCTGAATCGTTTGAGTCACAATTCTATTCAAATGGTATGAGCAAACTGGTAAGAGATGGAAAGTATTTAAAATGGGCTCTGGTAAAGCCAAAAGTCCAAGTTTCAGCGGACAAAGAAAAAGGCTGTCCGTCTTCTAAAATTGTTTTAACGGCAAAGGCAACGCATGTGCTTGACGATAAAGGCATTACGTACAGCTATCAATGGTATAAAGATGATCAGATCCTGAATAGTCAGACAGGAGAAACTCTTACAGTCTCTGAGGCGGGAACCTATAAAGTGGAGGTAACAGCTACAAGTCAAGCAGGAGTGAATTCCACAGAGACAGCATCTATTGTAATTCCTGCGTTTGAACATTCTTATTCCTGGCAGTTTGATAAAACAAATCACTGGGAGCACTGCAGCATTGGAAATGAGAATACAACTCAGGAAGCACATACATTTGGTAACTGGGTAGTGACAAAACAGGCATCAATCGGAGCAGAAGGAGAGAAGGAACGAACCTGTACGGTTTGTGGATACACAGAAAAAGAAACAATCCCATCGATCTACATCCCAAGCTACCCTGTAACAGGTATCAAGGTATCTCAGGACACCCTTATGCTTACAAAGAAGGACGAGACTGCACAGCTTTCCGCGGAAGTGGTTCCATCATATGCAGATAATACGCGGGTAACATGGAAGTCCAGTGATGAAAGTGTGGTAACTGTAGACGAAAAGGGTAAAGTAACCGCCGTTGGAAATGGAACAGCTACAATCACAGTCACATCCGTAAGCGGAAATTATACCGCAACGGTAGCCGTAACCGTAAAGATTCCTGTAGAAATTGAGAAGATCTCGATTGAAGCAGAGAAGGAAACACTGACGAAGATTGGTGAATCCACAGAACTGAAAGTTAAGATCGAACCTGAGAACGCAGACGCTCAGAAGCTGATCTGGAAGTCTGACAATGAAATGGTTGCTGCTGTAGATGAGAATGGTAAAGTAACAGCAATCGGAAATGGAATGGCAATAATCACAGTAACTACAGAGTATGGAAAAAACACAGCTTCAATAATAATCACAGTGAAGATCCTTGATAAGCCTGTAATTAACAAAACAAAAGGGTTCGGACGCTTAAAAGTCCGTTCTGTAAACCAGACGAAAACTTCCATAACCTTAGAATGGAGTAAACTTGATGGTGTGGACGGATATTTGGTATATGGAAACCGCTGCAATACAAGTACAAAGACATACAAATACAAAAAGCTTGCCACTATTACAAACGGACGTACATGGACACATAAAAACCTGAAGAAAGGCACTTTCTATAAATATATCGTAAAAGCATATAAGATAGTAGATGGCAAAAAGGTAGTGACAGATACATCTGCCTCCATACATGTAATCACACAGGGCAGCAAATACGGAATTGCAAGATCTGTTTCCGTAACTAAGATCGGAAACAAAAAGAATGTTTCAAAAATAACCCTGAAAAAAGGAAAAACAGCACAGATCACAGTAAAAGAAATAAAAAAGGACAAAAAGATCAGACACCACAGAAATCTCTGCTATGAAAGCAGCAATACAGCAGTAGCCACTGTTACCCCGGAGGGGCTTATCCAGGCAGTTGGTAAAGGAACCTGTACGATATGGGTATATGCACAAAATGGTGTATATGCGGCACTGACTGGTGACTGTGAAATGATAAAACATGATATCATCTGAATATATATAAACTACGGCCACCAGCTAATCCAGTGACCATAAGCAACGGGGCAGCACACATTTCAGCAAGAGTTGGATCGAAGCGTTTTGTTTTTTATATTCAAGTACTGACGAAAAAAAGCCATAAGTGACTCCAACAGCTATCATTTGTTCTGATTCTGTTTTCTACAAAAGAAATAAAAAATATTAAGATATTAGAAAATCATAGGTATATAATCTTTAACACCAAAAACC
>NZ_JBWJVP010000252.1:0-9220 GCF_056339915.1 Blautia sp. ZXY-1-B12
CGGATAGTTATGTGGCAGATAATCACTGGCACATCCGGAATCTCTGGAGTCAAACGCAAATTCCAGAACCTTCATTCCCGGGAAGCCGCTCTCATATACCAGATGACGTACGGAATCTGTCATATATCCCAAGTCCTCTGCAATAACCTGCTTCCATCCAAGCGCCTGTTCGATCTTACGGAACAGATCAATTCCGGGACCCTTTTCCCAGTGTCCGCCTCTTGCATCTTTATCTCCGTATGGAATAGAGAAATATTCATCAAATCCACGGAAATGATCGATTCGCACAACATCATACAGTCTGAAGCAATAACTCATTCTGGAAATCCACCACTGATATCCTGTATTTCTGTGATAATCCCAGCGATATAACGGATTTCCCCATAACTGACCGGTTGCAGAAAATCCATCCGGAGGGCATCCTGCTACTGCCAGTGGTACATTATCCTGATCCAGCTGGAACAGCTCCGGATGCGCCCATGCATCAGCACTGTCCATTGCAACATAAATCGGAATATCTCCAATGATCTGGATTCCTTTTGAATTTGCATAGGATTTCAGTTTCATCCACTGCTCATAGAACTTAAACTGCATATACTGCTGGAATTCAATATCAAAATAGAGTTCTTCACGATAATAATCCATGGCATTGTTCCAGCGGAGTCTGATATCCTCAGCCCATTTGGTCCATTCTACACCTTCGAAACGGTCTTTTACTGCCATAAACAGAGCATAATCTGACAGCCACCAGCTGTTCTCTGCTACGAATTTCTGATAGTCAGGATTCTTGCTGATATCACTGTTCTCGTATGCTTTTCTCAGAAGAGGATAACGGCCTTTGTAGATTTTTTCATAATCTACCTCATCAGGCTTCTTTCCCCAGTTAACTTTCTCGCAGTCTTTCTTATCAAGAACTCCTTCTTCCACAAGTGTATCCAGATCAATAAAATATGGATTACCTGCAAATGTAGAGAAAGACTGATATGGAGAATCTCCATAGCTGGTCGGTCCCAATGGCAGAATCTGCCAGTAAGTCTGTCCGGCTTCCTTTAACCAGTCTACAAATTCATATGCACTTTTGGAAAAACATCCGATGCCATAGTCTGATGGAAGACTGCTGATCGGCATTAATATTCCTGCTGCTCTTTTTCCCATGATTCTTGTCTCCTTCGCCATTCTTCACTTTTACCGCCTATACTTTATCTAGTACATATAAGCAGTTTTTCTATACCTTATGCGCAATTGTTTTTTTTATTATATCTATTTTTTGTGCAAATTGCAATACAACTTTCATGTTATCCATTTTTTCGTGAAAATTACTAATCATTGCTTAGTTCTTTTCGTCATCTTCCATATTAAACACCAATCATTTCCACTCAGAGAATTGTCGTCAAGCGGATATTCACAATCTGCTTCGCTACGCAGCTCTATACCGAATAACTGCTCCGCATTTTATCAGAAGGAGCTTATTTTTTATCCATATCAAAAACTTATAATTACAATGCAATATTTCTATTTTACGTTTCATTTCTGATATGATAGGATGTGTTCGGTTAAAAAATAACAAAGTAACACTCCAACTTATCTGTTGAGAAACGTTTATCATTAACTACCATCAGAAAATTTCTTATACAGATATCTTCGACATCTTAAACTATACACATCAAAGACAAAGAAAGAGGTAAGAAAATGGAAGACAACAAATTATGTCTGGAAAAGCAGCCTTTAAACCAGGAAATGCTTGACAAAATCGATGCTTACTGGCGTGCAGCTAACTATCTGTCTGCCGGACAGCTCTATCTTCTCGACAATCCGCTTCTGAGAGAGCCATTAACTATGGATCAGATCAAGAAAAAAATTGTTGGTCACTGGGGAACTGTACCGGGACAGAACTTCGTTTATGCACACTGCAACCGTGTCATCAAACGTTATGACCTTGATATGATCCTGCTTTCCGGTCCTGGACATGGCGGAAACTTCATGATTGCCAACACCTATCTGGAAGGTTCTTACAGCGAAGTTTATCCTAACATCAGCCAGGATGAGGAAGGTATGAAGAAAATGTTCAAACAGTTCTCCTTCCCATGCGGAGTCCCAAGCCACTGCGCACCGGAAACACCTGGTTCCATTAATGAAGGTGGCGAGCTTGGTTACTCCATCGCTCATGCTTTCGGAGCTGTATTTGACAACCCGGATCTGATTGCAACTACTGTTGTAGGTGATGGTGAAGCTGAGACTGGTCCTCTGGCGACATCCTGGCAGTCCAACAAATTCCTGAACCCGATCACAGACGGTGCTGTACTTCCTATTCTTCACTTAAATGGATATAAGATCAGCAACCCGACTATCTTCTCCCGTCTTTCTCATGAAGAACTTGAATGCTTCTTCAAGGGCTGTGGCTGGAAACCATATTTCGTTGAAGGTGACGACCCAATGACAATGCACAAGAAGATGGCTGAAACAATGGACACAGTGATCGAAGAAATCAAAGCGATCCAGAAGAACGCCCGTGAGAACAATAATCCTGAACGTCCGGTATGGCCAATGATCATCCTTCGTACTCCTAAGGGATGGACAGGTCCTAAGGTTGTTGACGGACTTCAGATTGAAGGTTCTTTCCGTGCTCATCAGGTTCCGATCACTATGGAAAAACCGGAACATCTTGAACTTCTGAAGGAGTGGCTGGAAAGCTATCGTCCTCAGGAACTGTTTGATAAAAACGGACGCCTGATCCCGGAACTGGCTGAACTGGCTCCTAAGGGAAATGCACGTCTCGGTGCCAACCCACATGCAAATGGCGGACTTCTTCTGAAAGATCTTCGTCTTCCGGACTTCCGCGATTACGGTATTGAAGTACAGCCTGGCAAAACAAAAGCTCAGGATATGATCGAACTTGGCGGATACATCCGCGACATCTTCAAACTGAATGAAGAAAACAAGAACTTCCGTATCTTTGGACCAGATGAAAGCATGTCCAACCGTCTGTACAAAGTATTTGAATATCAGAAACGTGACTGGAACGCAGAAATGCTTGATACTGATGACTGCCTCGCAAGAGACGGACGTATTATGGACAGTATGCTCAGTGAGCATATGTGTGAAGGATGGCTGGAAGGTTACCTGTTAACAGGTCGTCATGGCTTCTTCGCAAGCTATGAAGCTTTCATCCGTATCGTTGACTCCATGGCAGCCCAGCATGCAAAATGGCTGAAAGTTTGCAATCAGCTTTCCTGGAGACAGCCTATCGCATCCCTGAACTTCATCCTGACATCCAACGTATGGCAGCAGGACCACAACGGATTTACTCATCAGGATCCTGGATTCCTGGATCACATTGCCAATAAGAAAGCAGACGTAGTTCGTATGTACTTACCACCGGACGCTAACTGCTTACTCTCCTGCTTCGATCACTGCATCAAGAGTAAGAACTATGTCAATGCAATTGTAGCTTCCAAACATCCAAGCTGCCAGTGGCTGACCATGGAGCAGGCTGTTAAGCACTGCACACAGGGTATCGGTATCTGGGAGTGGGCAAGCAATGACTGTGGTGAAGAACCAGACGTTGTTATGGCCTGCTGCGGTGATACACCTACACTTGAGATCATGGCTGCAGTTACTATCCTTCGTGATGAAATGCCGGAACTTAAGATCCGTGTTGTTAACGTTGTCGACCTGTTCAAACTGGAATCTGACCACAAACATCCACACGGCTTAAGTGACGCAGAATATGATGCAATCTTCACAAAAGATAAACCTGTCATCTTTGCATTCCATGGATATCCAACACTGATCCATGAGCTTACTTATGAGCGTCACAACCACAATATCTCTGTTCACGGATATCAGGAAGAAGGTACTATTACTACACCATTCGATATGCGTGTACAGAACCAGATCGACCGTTTCAACCTTGTAAAGGATGCCATCATGCATCTTCCACAGCTTGGAAACAAAGGTTCCTTCTTAATCCAGAAGATGAATGACAAGCTTGTTGAGCACAAACAGTATATTGCTGAATATGGCCAGGATCTGGAAGAGATTCGAAACTGGGAGTGGCATAAATAAATCCGTCTAACAGATGATAAATTCCTTATAAATATAATAAGTCATCAGGATTCACATCATGTGGATTTCCTGATGACTTTTCTATTTCAGCGGTTCTGTTCTTTCCGTTCTGCCAAAAACTTCTGGAATGCTTTAGATGCAATACTTTGAGGATATTCTGTATCATGGATCAGAATAATGCTTCTCTCCGGAAGTGTTTCATTTACATCTATCTCAAAAACCTTTCCGGATTCCAGATCATCTCCGGCAAATTCTCCTGGCAGGAATCCGATTCCCATATTATACCGTACTGCCGGGAGAATCATATCTGTAGTCGCCAGCTCTACATCCGGCGAAAACTGCAGTCCATTTTTTGAAAAATACTCATTCAAAAATCTCCTGCTGATTGCCTCGGAAGTCAGGCTGATCCATGGATAGGCTGAAAGTTCCTCCAACGAAGTCTTCCTCCCCTTCAGCTCCGCAAAACGACTGCCTCCGATCAGAATTTCCCTATACTTTCGCACTACTTTCATTTTCAGTGGCTCTGCTAACTGTAAAGAAGCAGATACAACTGCAAGATCTACTTTACCCTCTTTTAAGGCATTTACAGAATCTGTAGTGCTGTTATTAAGAATTTTAAAATGCACATTCGGGTATTGAATATTAAAGTCTCTGACTGCCTCGAACAAATAACAGTGCAATGCTGTCTCTGTTGCACTGATATAAATGGTCCCGTTCTCAAGGCTGATCAGATTATTAAGATTATCCTCGGCTTTGAAAAACTGAGCACAGCCTGCTGCTACATACTGATAGAAAATCTTTCCCTCAGGAGTCAGTTTCATGCCACTTTTGCTTCTGGTAAACAGTCTGCACCCTAATATATTTTCCAGATTATGTATCGTCCTGGTCACAGCCGGCTGGCTGGTCTTTAATACTGATGCTGCCTTTGTCAGATTCTCATATTTTGATACGTAATAAAAAACTTTATAATATTCAAAATTTGCGTTCATTCTGTTCTCCGTCTTTCATTGTCTTATGTACAGTAACATATTTTACGCGCCTATTCTATCACAATTCTTTTTTCTGTACAATCTGATATGTCCAGAGTGTGTATTACTGTTTACTTCGTTATGTTACTGTTCACTCCGTTCACAGTAACGTATCCAAAATTCATTCCAGATTGCCTGCGGCAATGGAATTTTGGCTTGTATGTCTCGGGATTTTGGCATATTCATGCCAAAACACCTCGCGGGATAGTGGAATGTGAACAGTAACACGTGTGTTACTATTATCAAAAATAATCTCATTTTCTTCATTGCGTTTTTTTGCACAATACAATATAATAATTTCAGAGTTTATTTATGCAAAAAGACGAAAGGATGTACATATGAAACACAAAAAAGACTGGTATAAAGATCTGGTGATCTACCAGATTTACCCAAGAAGTTTTAAAGATGGCAACAATGATGGAATCGGTGATCTGAAGGGAATGATTGAGAAGCTGGATTATCTGAAGGAGCTTGGCATCAATGCAGTATGGATGTCTCCTGTCTATGCTTCTCCGAATGTGGATAACGGTTACGATATTTCTGATTACTTCGCGATCATGGAAGAATTCGGAACTATGGAAGACTGGGATGCTTTCCGCGACGGTGCGCATGAACGAGGTATCGCCATTATCATGGATCTGGTTCTGAACCATTCTTCAGATAAACATAAATGGTTCCGGGAATCAAAGAAATCCCGCAATAATCCTTACAGTGATTACTATATCTGGCGTGATCCTGCACCGGACGGAGGCGCACCCAACTGCTGGATGTCCGTATTTGGCGGAAGCGCCTGGGAATATATTCCTGAACGTGGACAATACTATCTCCATTTCTTTGCTAAAGAACAACCGGATCTGAACTGGGATAATCCGGAAACTAAAGAGAAAATTTTTGATATTATCCGTTTCTGGAATGAGAAAGGTGTTGACGGATATCGCATTGATGCCATCAGTTATCTTGACAAAGGACTGGACGGACGTGCAGATATGAATGAACCCATTGGTACTGTAGCGTGTGTAAATCTGGAGGGAACCCACCGCTACATCCGTGAAATGGTTGCAGAAACAATGACTCCCGACAATCTGATGAGTGTAGGAGAAGTTAATATCAACAATGAACAGGATGCCATCAACTATTCCAGCGCAGCAAGCAAAGAATTTAACATGGCTATTCCATTTGTCCCTCCGATTGTTGAAATCCAGACATGGTCACCAGAGAAAATGAAACGTGATCTTAAGAAAGATTATGAAATCCTGAAAAAAGACGGATGGTGGGCAAGATTTTTAAGTAATCACGACAAACCGCGTCAGGTTTCCCTTTACGGAAATGACAGAGAATTCTGGTCAGAATCTGCAAAAATGCTGGCATGTTATCTGCACACGCTTCCCGGTACCCCCTTTGTTTTCCAGGGCGAAGAATTGGGAATGACCAATGTTGCCTTCCCATCTATCGATGATTACGATGATATCGATACCCGCAATTACTATAAAACCATGATCGAACAGGGAGCTTCTCCTGAAGAAGCACTGGCAGAATCCAGAAGTATCAGCCGTGATAATGCAAGAACTCCTATGCAGTGGAACGACAGTCCAAACGGCGGATTTTCTGAGCATACTCCGTGGCTGGGTGTCAATCCAAACTACAAACTCATTAACGCAGAAAGCCAGATGAATGATGACTGTTCTGTTTTCAGATTCTACCAGAATCTCATCGCACTGCGTAAGAAACATCCGGTAATGGCTCATGGAGATTTCAAACTCTGCTGCCCGGAAGATGGTCCGATAATTGCCTATACCAGAAGTTATCAGGATGAAACATGGCTGGCAGTGCATAATTTCTCTGCATCCATGCAGAAATTCCATTATGGCGCTGAAGATATTGAATTACCGTGCAACACTCCAATAATCGTTTCCAATTACGGCGAAAACGAAGTTGAATACGGAATTGGAACACTTGTACTCAAACCTTACGAAACCGTAGTATTCCAGTTACATTAAGCAATTTCATCAATACAGACAGTAAAAAGCAGAACCATTGGACAACTATCCCTCAATGGTTCTGCTGCTTCTACAGCACATCATCCTCTACACCCTCTAGTCAAACGGATATTCGCAATCCGCTTCGCTACTTGCTCATAACCAAGTCAGCTTTCTTAACTCCCGTCAAAGAGATTTCTATTTTATCTGTATTTGTCTTCCGGAATATAATAAACTTCCTTTCCTGCCTTTCTGAGATTATCTGCAATCTTATCCAAATTAATTCCTGTAAATCTTGGTATTGCTGCTTCCAACAGGTAAAGCGGTCTCTTTTGTGGAAATTTTTGTTCTATTTCCTTTGAAATCTGAATAATGTTTCCCTGACTTAGAACATAGTCAGTAAATCTTGTGTTCCATACATTTTTCAGGTTATTGATTGGCAAACGTTTCAGAGAGCTGGTGCAGCCGCCCGGGGTAAATAGTAAGATATCACATTCTTTATGTGCAAGATTCCTGATTTCCTGTATAAAATAGGGTTCTTGAATTTCAGATGGTTTGACTGCATGCATATTTCTGTTTGTATTTATTTTTTTACATAACGATTCCTCTGATTCCATACTTTCCAGACTATGAGACTTCTTTTCATTTAACTCATCAATTTCAATATTCCATCTGTCAAAAATCATTTTCAATTCTTCTAATGGTGTAGCCAGTCTTTTTACAAGTGGTCCTCTGTACAGAATTTCCACTGGTACTTTACATTGAATTTTCTTTTTTTCTCTTTGAAAATCCCACATTGTCAGAACTTCCATACAGGAAGAATATATAATCACTCCTCTAATTCCTTCTGTATTTGCTGCCAGCTCTACTGCCTCCCATATTTTCTTTCCCTGTTTTCCCAGACTGTACTCTACAGAAGATATTTGACAAAGAAATAAACGATCCAATGAATTGATTCTTGCCGCTGAATCATACAGGCCTATCAGACACGCAGGAGTGCCGGCTGCTACAAGTGCGATTCCCGGGACTTTCAGAATTTTTTCCGGTAGCGTTTCCATTGAACAGGTATCCTCATCCAATGTTCTCTCAATTTCAAAGCCTCTCATAATTTCTCCAATTTCCTGCTTAGTTCCATACCAAATTTTTCTATCTCATCTACATTTAATGGAATAGGAAGTGCTTCCTCTGCTTTATTTTGTGATCTGCTTACGCTTCTCTCATCTGTCCTGCATATATCTTCTGAAAGTCTGCAAAACGCTTTCCAATTTTCACTGTCTGAAGCTGACATATTCTGAGTATAAATCTCTTTTCTGAAATCAGCCAACTTCAGTTCTTTACTTTCTCTGATAATTGCTGCCATTCTTCCTTTGACCCGGTTTGTAAACTCCTCTGCTATACATTCTTCTTCCTGCTCGCGAATATGATTAAATACAAAGCCTCCCAGCAGATTTCTTTCATCTGAATAGCTCACAACACCTTTTAATATATTATTTGCAGCATATAAAGACATAAAATCCGCAGAAGATACAATATAAACTCTATCTACATATCCCTGTCTCATTGGCACGGAAAATCCGCCACATACCACATCTCCCAGAACATCATAAATAATTACATCCCAGTCTTCCTCAAGCACTCCGATACGTTCCAGTTCTTTCATGGCAGTAATGATTCCCATACCTGCACATCCGTTTCCAGCTTCCGGACCACCGGATTCCACACACCAGACACCGGATTCTGATCTGTACACCAGATCCTCTCTCTCCGGATAATCTTTTTCTTCAAGTACCTCAAGAACTGTTTATTATCCGTTCTTTACACAAAAGTCTGGTAGAATCTGCCTTGGGGTCACATCCTATATGCAGAACCTTTTTCCCCTGCATAGCCAGTAATGCAGATACATTAGAAGCAATCGTTGATTTCCCAATCCCACCTTTACCATAAAAAGCAACTCTTCTGGTTTTCATTGTTCTGCTACCACACAAACCTTTCTTCCAACTTCTGGAATATATACAATTCGGGTTTTTACCTGATAAAGTTCCTCAAGTTTCTTTTCTGTAATAATTTCTTCTGTCTTTCCTACTTTCAATGTTCCATCCCTGCCAAGAATAGCTGTTTTTCCGCCTATCATCATTGCATGATCTGGCATAT
>NZ_JBWJVP010000253.1:0-1502 GCF_056339915.1 Blautia sp. ZXY-1-B12
AGCTCTGCGTTAAACTCCGGGTCATCTTTATAGTGGTTGTAGGCTTCTTCCAGTTCGATGACAGCATTCATCAGTGTTTCCGGAATGTACTGTCCTCCATGGATGCCGAATCTTCCTTTTGACATCTGTATATGTCCTCCTTTTATGTATGTAATCCCTGGCCTGTCAGATGGTCGGTCAGAGTATTCTATATTCTTTCTGATTTTATATGCACCAGTTGAACTGCCTTCAAAATCTTATCTCTGTCTTTCATTCCATCCGTCTCCACACTGCTGCTCAGATCTACTGCATAGGGATGAATAGTCCGGACGGCTGTTTCCAGATTTTCCACACCCAGTCCTCCTGCCAGGAAAAACGGTCTGTCTATCTCCGGGATCAGTGACCAGTCAAAGGTCTGTCCGGTTCCACCGCCACCCTGATCAAGCAGTATATAATCTGCCGGACTTTTCAGGGCTTTTTCAATATCCTGAGCCGTTTTTACGGAAAAGGCCTTTATAACCTGATGACCTGTATTCTTTTGGATTCTCCGTATATATGCCTCATCTTCCTGTCCATGAAGCTGTGCAATATGGATAGTTCCGTCAAGAAGCAGTTCCTCCACACGCTCAGGTGCTACATTTACAAAAACACCTACAGGGATAATGTCCGGATTAAGTTTTGCAGTAAGTTCTCTCACCAATGCACCTGTAACATTTCTGCTGCTCTTCGGAAATTCTATGATAAATCCACAGTAATCAGGTTTTGCTTCATTTACATAGGTAATGTCTTCCGGGCGTTTCAGACCACAGATTTTGATTTTGGTTCTTTGCTGTTGTTCTCTGGTCATATTCTATCCTCTCAGATAATATTCGATCTTTCAGCGTAACGGGCTGCCATTCAGGCTTTCCAGCGCTGCTTTCTTGTTCGGGCTTCGCATCAGTGTTTCCCCGATCAGTACCGCATCCACTTTATCCTCATAAAGAAGCCGGATATCCTCCGGGGTGCGGATTCCGCTCTCGGAAACAAAAACCACATTGTCCGGTGCCATTTTTCTCAGGCGAATGCTGTTGTTCATATCTACCTGAAAGGTTCTCAGATCCCGGTTATTGACTCCCACGATCTCTGCCCCGAGATTTAAGGCCCTGTCCACTTCGTACTCATCGTGTGCTTCTACCAGTGCATCCAGTCCCAGCTCTTTTGCAAGCTGTCTGTATGCTCTTAATTCTCCGTCATCCAGGATGGCGCAGATAAGCAATACCGCGGAAGCACCAAGGGATTTCGCCTGATAGATCATATATTCATCTACTGTAAAATCCTTGCGGAGTACAGGTATCTGTACAGCGGCTGCGATTTCTCTCAGATACTGGTCTGCTCCCTGGAAATAAAAAGGTTCTGTGAGACAGGAGATTGCACTTGCACCTGCCTGTTCATATTCCTTTGCAATTGCCAGGTATGGAAAATCCGGTGCGATCAGTCCCTTTGAGGGGGAGGCTTTCTTTACCTCGCAGATATAGGACATACCA
>NZ_JBWJVP010000254.1:0-2197 GCF_056339915.1 Blautia sp. ZXY-1-B12
AAATAATTTCATTCGCTCTACGATTGTTGCAAGGTCTGTAGTTGTATAAAGAGAAGCTCCGTCTGATTTCAGAAGCATACATGGAGGAATCTCTTTTGTGTCGTTCTCTTCTTTTACATCTACTACAAGTGCACCCTGGTCTACATAAGCGAATCCTTTTTCTTTCATCTCCTCAACCATTCCAGGAATATATGGCTGTGCATCGGATTCCTTTTTCCAGAGATCAAAAGACACATTTAATTTGTCATAGTTGCGCTTCAGGTCTGTAACGGATACGTTCATAATATGGTTCCAGAGAGCCATGTATCCCGGTTTGCCCTGCTGAAGAAGATGAGTTGCTTCCAGAGCTTCGTTTCTGTACGCTTCATCCTCTTTGGACTTGCCGCTTGCACATGGATAGATCTCTTCCAACTCGCTGATCGTAAATGGTGCTTCCTCCGGATACTCTCCTGTGTAAGAATCATCAAAATAAACCAGCTCCGGTTTTCTGTGTTTCAGTTCTGTAATGATCAGCCCCATCTGAAGACCCCAGTCTCCCAGATGAACATCACCGATCACTTTATGTCCTACAAAGCGACCGATTCTCTTAATACTTTCTCCGATGATTGCAGAACGAAGGTGTCCTACATGAAGAGGTTTTGCAACGTTTGGTCCACCGTAGTCAATGATGATCGTCTTCGGCTCTTTTGCTGCAGATACGGAAAGTTTCTCATCTGCTGCCATTTCCTTTAAGTAATCTGCAAGGAATTCACCTTTTACTTTTAAATTGATAAATCCCGGTTTTACGACTTCTGCCATGGAGAAAACCTGGCTGTCTTTTAAGTATGCTACTACATCATCAGCGATCATAAACGGTGCCTTCTTGTATGCTTTGGCTCCTGCCATAGCACCGTTGCACTGAAATTCGCAAAGATCCGGTCTGTTGGATACGGTTACTTTTCCGTAGGATGGGTCGTATCCGGATTTTTCAAATGCTGCGGAAAGTTCTTCCGCCATCTGTTCCATAAGTTTCTTCATTCTTTCCTAACTCCTCAGATTGTTTTATTCTACTACCACTTTTCTTGAACATGCAACTGCAATAGCACCATGTCCGATATGGCATGCAACACTTAATGATAACGGATTCTGCACAATCTCAATTCCGGGGAATACTTCGGCAATTTCTTTCTTAAATTCCTCTGCTTCCTCCTGATTTCCTGTATAAGCAGACTGCAGGCACATTTCGCCACGTTTTACGTATTCTGCGAAGCGGTTCTCCAAGTCATTCTGCATAGCCTTGAGCATGACACGTTTTGCCTGCTTCTTGCCTCTTGTTTTGGAATATGCATCCAGCTTCTCACCCTGGATCTGAAGCACAGGTTTCAGGTTCAGAACTGTTCCGATTGCTGCTGCTGCAGGAGTAATCCTTCCGCCTTTCTTAAGGTATTTCAGAGTTTCCAGAGTAATATAGATACTGGAATCCAGCTTCTGCTCTTCCAGAACCTGTTTGATCTGTGTCGCATTTCTGCCCGCATCTCTTAATGTGAGGGCATCCAGTACAGATTGTCTCTGCGTAACAGAAATTCTCTGATTGTCTACTACATGTACTCTTCCGTCATATTCCTGAGCCAGTCCCATTGCTGTATCGCAGGATGCACTCAGTCCGCTTGACATTGGAATATGCACTACTTCATCATACTTTTCCAGTAATGTATTCCAGAGTCCGCATACATCTGCCGGCCCCGGCTGTGAAGTAGAAATAGCCTCATCATTCTTAAGTCTCTCATAAAACTCTTCCTGTGAAAGAGTGATTCCTTCAAGATAAAGCTTCTCGTTAATATAAAAAGGCATTGGAATTACGCTGATTCCAAGTTCTCTTGCCTGGTCCTGTGTTATGCCGCTGTTACTGTCTGTGACAATGGCAATTTTTCCCATATTCATATCTCCTTTGCTTCTGATCCACTTCAGATTTTTTATGTATCAATCATCTTTTCATAAAATTACAGACTATGTTCAGTTTATCATATTTTTTTATGTATCACAATCAGGAACCGCTAATTTATTGCAAAAAAATTCCGCATAGATTGACCCATGCGGAATTTTGACTGCCTGTTTCTATTCTTTTGCGATATTTATGCCAGAATCAGCCCAGTTCCCTTACGATCTTACGTACCGGCAGAACAAATGTAGGTGATACAGATAATTCATCAATCCCCAT